>NZ_JBEXLL010000002.1:0-215594 GCF_040609955.1 Nocardia sp. NPDC004568 | reverse complement strand
GCCCCCGGTACGAACCGGGGGCCGGAGCCGTTTCGTTCCTGGCGGGGTCAGCGCCCGGCCAGCAGTTTCTCGGCGATCGTCGTATCGGTTTCGGCGCCCTCCTGGTAGCCGCCCTCACCGTTCATCGCGGTCATGATCGCGAGCGTGTAGCGCTCACCCGGTCCGGCGAAGCCGACCGAGTTCACCACCCAGCCGCCCTGCTCATCCGACCAGCCGTTCTTCAGGCCCGGCCGCATGGCCGAGCCGGCTCCCCACACGCCCCAGTGCTGGTTGGAATCGACCCGGCGCATCAGATCCAGCAGGTAGCCGCGATCGTCGGGGTGCATCCGGTCCAGCACATTGGACATGAGCCGGTCCAGATCGGCCGCGGTGGTCTTCTGGAAACCCCAGTTCGGGCGCCCGTTGGGCGACGGCTCGGGCCGCAGGCTGGTCATTCCGTTCGCGCGGAACGCGTTGTTGAACGCCTGGCCGTCGAGACCGGAGTACTTGTTCCACAGGATGTCGGTGGCCTGGTCGTTGGAGGTCGCCATCATCTGCTCCATGAGCTGACGATCCTCCGGCGGCAGGGCGATGGCCCCGACCCGGGCACGGTTGAGCAGATCCGAGGCGATGGCCAGCTTGATGGTGGACGCGGTGAACACCATGTCCTCCGCGTGCGGGCTGGCGTATACCGCGCCGGTCTGGCGGTCACGGACGACGTAGCCGGTCACGCCGGGGCGGGAGTCCAGATACGCGTTCACGGATTCGATGCGGGCGGCCAGATCGCAGTCGAAGCCGTGCGCGCAACCCTGGGTATGGGCGTGCGGTACGGCGTCGGCTGCGGGCAGGCCGGCGGGCACACCGGCGAACAGGATCGCGGCGGCGGCCAGGACAGTGGCGGGTGCGGCCACGCGGGGAGCCGCACCGGTGAGCAGGGGGTAACGCACGAGGAAACACCTTGTCATATCGGCGCTCCGCGCGCACGTTTTCCCCCGGACCGCTAATGGACCCGCGCGGTGGCCTTCAGTGCCGCGGCGGTACGGCCGTTGAGGCGATAGCAGTGCTCGAATGCTTCGGTATGCGCCTCGCGCGGCCACGAGTGCAGGACGACGGTGCGTCCGTAGTGCCGGGTGTTGACGAGCTCCCACCGGTCACCGGACCGGCGGACAGTGAATCCGTCCTTCGGTATCAAGGGCACAACCAGCGCTTTCATCGACGCGAACCAGCCTTTCGTGCGGTAACCGTTCCTCCCGGGGTTGCACTGTGACACAGCGCGTCCGCGAGATCGCGGCCATACGACCGCGTGTCGGTGACTCATGTGCGCTAAATCACTGTGCGCTGGGTGTCGATATCCGGTAAAAGCCATTGGCGCTAGGGACATTCGGGGATGATCTCCTGTCCCGGGGTTGTCCGCTACGTCGTGGGGCCTTGGCGACGGTGTCGGAGGGCGGGCGTATAAACGGGTGGACGATACGCCCGCCCGAGCAGTGCGGACGTGACGAAGGATGGTGATCGGACCGAGCGAAAGGGCGGAGATGTCGTTGCGCATCCACCGTGCCGAACGCGCGGACGCGCTGGTCACCGCCCTGGCCGGCATGCTCGCCGAACCGCTGCCCGATCCGTTCGACGCCGAGGTGGTGGCGGTCCCCGCCAAGGGCGTGGAACGTTGGCTGACGCAGCAACTCTCGGGGGTGCTGGGCGCTTCGGCGTCCGCCGGTGACGGTGTCGCGGCCAATATCCGGTTCCCCGCTCCGGCCGCACTGGTCGAGGAGATATCCGGCGCGATCAGCGGTTTCGTCCCGGCCGAGGACCCGTGGTCGCCCGATCGGGTGGTATGGACGCTGCTGCGCGTGATCGACGATTCGGTGCGCGAACCGTGGTGTGCCGTGCTCGCCCGCCATCTCGGATCGGACGCCGAAGATCCGGTATCCGCCGGAGCCGAGACCGTGCCCCCCGCCGGCCCCGAACACCGGCGCGGCCGCCGGTACGCGACCGCCGCCCGGCTGGCCGCGCTGTTCGAGAGCTACACGGTGCAGCGCCCGGCTCTGATCACCGAGTGGTCGCGCGGCGACGACACCGACGGCACCGGCCGGCCGCTGCCCGACGATCTGAACTGGCAACCGGCCTTGTGGCGGCGGCTGCGCGAAGCGGTCGGCGCCCCCGACCCGGCCGAGCGGCTGCACACCACCTGCGCGCGGTTACGGGAGGAGCCGGGAGCGGTGGACCTACCCCCGCGCTTGTCCGTCTTCGGCGCGACCCGGCTGCCCGCCGCGCACCTGGCGGTGCTCACCGCCGTGGCCGAGCATCGCGATCTGCATCTCTGGTTGCCCCATCCCAGCCCGGCCATGTGGGAGGCGCTGGCCGGGCTCGACCCGGAACCGCGCCGGGCCCGCGACGATTCGGCCACCCGGGTACGGCACCCGCTGCTGGCGGGCCTGAGCCGCGACCTCCGCGAACTCCAGTTGCGCCTGCCCCCGGCCGCCACCGACGTGCGGTATCCGGCCCGGGTGGGCGCCGGGCCGCGGGCCGGGGCGCCGGCAGTGCCCCCGGACGACGCTCCCGGCCGCGACGATCCGCCGGCGACCCTGCTGGCCCGGGTCCAGCGGCATCTCCGCGACGACCACTGGCCGCCCGCCCCGGGGGATCGAGGTGCGGACGGCAGCGTGCAGGTGCACGCCTGCCACGGTCCGGTCCGGCAGGTGGAAGTACTCCGGGAGTGCCTGCTCGGCCTCTTCGTCGCCGACCCGACGCTGGAACCCCGCGATGTGCTGATCATGTGCCCGGAGGTCGAGACCTTCGCTCCGCTGCTGCGCGCCGCGTTCGGGCACCCGGGCCAGAGCGCGGAACACCGTGCCGAATCCGGGCATCCGGGCCACCGGTTGCGGGTGCGGCTCGCCGATCGCGGCCGGGCCGTCACCAACCCGCTGCTCGGCGTGGTGGTGACGCTGCTGGAACTGGCCCGCAGCCGGGTCACCGTCACCGAGGTGCTGGACCTGGCGGCCGATGAACCGGTCCGCCGCGCCTGCGGTTTCGACGACGACGATATCGAGCGGTTGCGGGAGTGGGCGGTCGAGGCCGGCGCCCGGTGGGGCCTCGGCCGGCGGCAGCGGCAGGCGTTCGGGCTCGGTGATTTCGAGCAGAACACGGTGAACGCGGCGGTGGACCGGATCCTGCTCGGGGTCACCGCCGACGAGACCTCCGGGGGCTGGCTGGACCGGGTGCTGCCGCTCGACGATGTGGACAGCAACGATATCGACCTGGCCGGCCGGTTCGCCGAATACGTCGACCGGCTCGCCTCGGTGCTGCGGGATCTCCAGGGACCCGGCCCCGCGGATCAGTGGTCCGCGGTGCTGGACCGGGCCCTGGATCTGCTGACCGATGTGCCGGAGTCACAGGCCTGGGTCCGCACCGAGGCGCGCCGGGAGCTGACGGCTGCCACCGCCCACGCCGGTGATGTCGAGCTGCGGCTGGCCGATCTCACCGGCCTGCTGCAGGAGCGCCTGGCGTCCGCCCCGTCCCGGGCCAACTTCCGCACCGGCGAGCTCACGGTGTGCGGCCTGTCCCCGATGCGTTCGGTGCCGCACCGGGTGGTGGTGCTGCTCGGCGTGGACGACGAGATCTTCCCGCGCGGTGCCGGTATCGACGGTGACGAGGTGACGGCCCGCGAGCCGCTACTGGGTGAACGCGATCCGCGCTCCGAGGACCGGCAGCTGCTACTGGACGCGATCACCGCCGCCCGCGACACCCTGGTGGTCGTGCACTCCGGCGCCGACCCCGTCACCGGCGCCTACCGGCCGCCCGCCGTGCCCATCGCCGAACTCCTCGATGTGCTGCGTGCCCATGTCGGTGCCGCGGGGATGGCCGAGGTGCTCACCCGCCATCCACTGCAGGCGCACGATCCACGCAATTTCGCCGCCGGGCGGCCGTTCGGTTTCGATACCGTCGCCTTCGCGGGCGCCCGGGCCATGGGCGCGCCACCCACGGCGCCGCCGGAACTGCTCACCCGCACCCTGCCCGGTGCCGAGACCACCGAGATCGGGCTGGCGGAGCTGATCTCTTTCCTGGAGCATCCCGTGCGGGGTTTCCTGTGGCAGCGACTCGGTGTGCGGGTCCCCGACCAGGACGACGATATCGCCGACCGGCTGCCCATCGAGTTCGGCGGACTCGAGACCTGGGCGCTGGGTGAGCGGATGCTCGCCGCGCGGCTGGCCGGCGCCGACCCGGCCGAACTGCGGGCCGCGGAATGGCGGCGCGGGATCCTGCCACCCGCCGAACTCGGCCGGGCCGTACTGAACGACGTGGAACGCACCGTCGAAACCCTGGTGCGGGCAGCCGGTGCCGACTACACCAGACCCCCACGCGATATCGATATCTCGTTCGATCTCGGCGACGGGCGTCGCCTCACCGGCACGGTCGCCGAGGTACGCGGAGACCTGCTGGTGCGCACCACGTATTCGCGGGTGGCACCCAAACATCGGCTCGCGGCCTGGGTGTCGCTCCTGGCGCTGTCGGTCACCGACGAACGGTCGTGGCGGGCGGCGGTCACCGGCCGGGGCCGTTACCCGACGCCGGCCTGGCGCGCCGAACTCACCGCGCCCGGCGCGGCCGAGGCGACGACGATGCTGCGCACCCTGGTCGCACTACGCGATGCCGGTCTCACCGAACCGCTGCCCATCTCCACGGCCACCACCGCGGCCTACGCCGAGGCCCGGTACCGGCGGCTGCCCCCGGAGGAGGCGATCGCCGCCGCCGACCGCGAGTTCGGCGGCGGGGACAGGACCCGGGATTTCGCCGAGCACACCGACCGGAACCTGCGGTATGTCTGGGGTCCGGCACCCGACCTCCGCGACCTCACCGCCGCCCCCGCGCCGGCCGGGGAACCGGTCGAGAACACCCGCTTCGGGTCGATCGCCCGCCGGCTGTGGGTGCCGCTGCTGCGTGCCGAACAGCAGGGGGCACCGTGACCGCCGTCGCGTGCCGCCGTGGAACGGAGCAGTGGTGACCACGACAGCGCCCGCCCCACCGGCCGAGCCGGGCAACGCGTTCGAACTCTGCGGCCCGCTGCCGCAGGGCACCACCGTCCTCGAGGCGAGTGCCGGCACCGGCAAGACCTACGCCATCGTCGGGCTCGCCGTTCGCTATGTCGCCGAGGCCGGGGTGGACATCTCGCGATTGCTCCTGGTCACCTTCAGCCGCGCGGCGACCCAGGAACTCCGCGAACGCACCCGCGACCGGTTCGTCGCCGTGGCCGCCGCGCTGGCCGATCCCGACACGGCCCGGACCGCCTCCGACGAATTGATCCGCCATCTGGCCGACGCGGAACCCGAGCAGGTGCGAGCGCGCCGGACCCGGTTGCGTGCCGCACTTTCGGATTTCGACGCGGGGGTCATCGCCACCACCCACAGCTTCTGCCAGCGCATGCTGGCCGAACTCGGCCTGGCCGGTGATCTCGAGCCCGGCGCGCGCCTGGTGGAGGAGGCCGACGACCTCATCCGCACCGTCGTCGACGATCTGTATCTGAGCCGCTTCGCCCGGACCGCGGCGCCGTTCTCGGTGAAACAGGCGCAGCGGTTCGCGCTCGCGGCGGTACGCGACCGGCAGGCCCGGCTCGCGCCCGATACCGATGAGGCCTCGGCGCAGCGGGTCGCCTTCGCGGCCGCGGTCCGCGCCGAAACCGAACGCCGCAAAAGGCTGGCGGGATTGCGGGACTTCGACGATCTGCTGGTGCTGCTGCGCGATATCCTCGCCGACCCGGCGCGGGGCCCGGCCGCGTGCCGGCGTATCCGGGACCGCTACCAGGTGGTCCTCGTCGACGAATTCCAGGACACCGACCCGCTGCAGTGGGAGATCCTGCGCCGGGCCTTCCACGGTCACCACCCGCTGGTGCTGGTGGGCGACCCGAAACAGGCGATCTACGCGTTCCGGGGCGCCGAGGTGCTGAGTTACCTGGACGCGGTCGGGCATGCCACCGCACGCCGTGAGCTCACCACCAACCGGCGCAGCGACGCGGGGCTGCTCGCCGCGCTCGAACATCTGCTGGGCGGAGCGGCTCTGGGCCACGACGAGATCGTGGTGCCCGCCGTCACACCCACCCAGCCGTGGAGCCGGTTGCGTGGTCCCGCCGAGCTGATCACCCCGCTGCGACTACGCTGCCTGCCGCGGACCGGCGCGGGCCCCCGGGGCGCCTCCGGGTTCCCGAACATCCACCGGCAGCGGGCCCGGGTGGCGGCCGACGTGGCGGCCGATATCGTCGCCCTTCTCGAATCCGGGACGACCATGACGGATTCGCCGGGGACCCGGGCGCGGCCGGCCGGTGCGGATGCCGCGACCGCCGATCTCCGGGAACGAGTGGTCGGCCCCGGGGATATCGCGGTGCTGGTCCGTACCCACACCCAGCTCGAGGTGGTGCGGGCCGCGCTCGAGCGCGCCGGTGTCCCGGTGGTCCTGACCGGCGGCAGCAGTATTTTTGCGACCCGTAGCGCCACCGATTGGCTGTGGGTGTTGCGCGCGCTGGAGCAGCCGCATCGCGCCGACCGGGTCCGGCTGGCCGCGCTCACCCCGTTGTTCGGGTACACCGCCGCCGAGCTCGACACCGGGGGAGCGGATCTCGTGGGCCGGGTCAGTGCCGAACTGCGCGACGCGGCCCGGGTGTTCGCCCGCGCCGGTTTCGCCGCCGTGTTCGACGAACTCGCCACCGGGACCCGGTTGGCGCCGCGGTTGCTCGCGGTTGCACACGGCGAGCGCAGGCTCACCGATATCCGGCATCTCGCCCAGTTGCTCGACGAGATCTCGGTGACCGAGGGCCTCGGTCTCACCGCGCTCACCCGATGGCTGGCCGACCGGGTCCGCGATCCCGCGTCGGGGTCGGTGCCGGGCCGCAGCCGCCGGCTCGACCGGGATATCGCGGCCGTGCAGGTCGCGACCGTCCATGCCAGTAAGGGGCTCGAATTCCCGGTCGTCTATCTCCCGTTCGCCTGGGACAGTTCCGCCGACCCCAAACCCGCCACGTTGCTGATGCACGAGGACGACGCGCGGGTGCTGGATATCGGGGGACCGGACGCCCCGGGGTACGCGGCGCGCAAGGAACGCGCCGACAGCGAATCCGCGGGAGAGGAGCTGCGCCTGTGCTACGTGGCGCTGACCCGGGCGTGCTGCCAGGTGGTCGCCTGGTGGGCGCCCTCGTTCGGCACCGCCACCGCACCGCTGCACCGGTTGCTGTTCGGCCGGGCGCCCGGGACGGCGCGACCGAGCGCGCGGGCCGCGGTCGCCGAGGACGCCGCGGTGATCGAGCTGCTCCGGGCCCGGGCGGCCGGCGCGGGTGAGTCGATCTCGGTGACCGCCGCCGATCCCGCCGCGGACCCCCCGGCCTACCGCCCGCCGGCCGATGCGCTGTCCGCCGCGGTGGCCGTCGCCGCCTTCGATCGTGAGATCGACGAGCACTGGCGGCGTACCTCGTATTCGGCGCTCACCGCGGCCGCTCATCCGCCGGTCCCGGAGTCCGGGCCGGCGGAGGCCCCGGACCCCGGTGACGAACCCGAGACTCCGGCACCGCTGGCCGAACCCGGACCCGGCGCACCGTCGTTGATGAACGAACTGCCCTACGGCGCCGAATTCGGCACCCTGGTGCACGGTGTTCTGGAGCATGTCGACACCGGGGCGCCGGACCTGGTCGCCGAGGTACGGGCGCGGTGCGCCGAAGCGATCGGTGAGATGCTCTCCACCGCCGACCCGGAACTGCTGACCACGGCCTTGGTGGCGGTCCTGCGCACCCCGATCGGTTTCGGCACCCTCGCCGACGTCTCGGGCCGGGACCGGTTGTGCGAACTCGAATTCGAACTACCCCTCGCCGGCGGTGACATCCCGGCCGGCGCGTCCGCCACGCTGTCCCGCATCGCCGCCACCGTGCGCGCGCAACTGCCCGCCGACGACGAATTCCACGCCTACGCGGACGCACTCGACACCCTCGACGACATTCCGCTGCGCGGATACCTCACCGGCAGTATCGATGCGGTGCTGCGCACACCGGACCAGCGGTACGTCATCGTGGACTACAAGACGAACCGGCTGGGTACCGGCGACCTCACCGTCGCCCATTACACCCGCGAACGGATGGCCGCGGAGATGGTCCGCTCCCACTATCCACTGCAGGCGCTGCTGTACTCGGTCGCGCTGCACCGCTATCTGCGCTGGCGGCTGCCCGGTTACGATCCCGCCGTCCACCTCGGCGGTATCCGCTACCTCTTCGTACGCGGCATGATCGGGCCCGCGACACCCGCGGGCGCCGGAGTGTTCGACTGGACGCCGCCACCGGAGTTGATCGTCGCCCTGTCGGATCTACTCGCCGGAGGTGCGCGGTGATCCCCATCCGGGTGGCGCAGCGGGGGACCGGGCTCCTGCGCGAGTTCAACGAGGCGGGGGTGCTCTCGGCGGCCGATGTGCACGTGGCCGAACGACTGGGCAGATTCGGTGGGGAGGACCGGGAACTGGTCCTGTTCGCCGCCGCGCTGGCAGTGCGCGCCGTGCGGTCGGGGTCGGTGTGCCTGGACCTCACCCGGATGCGGGATATCGGTGTGGACGCCGAGGAGGAACGGGCGGAGCTGCTGGTCGCACCCGCGGACCTGCCGTGGCCCGACGAGGCACGAGTCGTCGAGGCATTGCGGGAGAGCCCGCTGGTGCTGGGCGGTCCCGCCGGGCCGTTGCGCCCGCTGCGGATCACCGAGCCGTCCCGGGCGGGTACGGGCCCGCTGCTCTATCTGGATCGGTACTACCAGCAGGAGCAGATCATCCGCCGGGTGCTCACCGCCCGCGCCGCCGACCATCCGCGGACCGATCCGGCGGTGGTGCGACGCGAACTGGATCGGTTGTTCGGCCCGCCCGACGGAATCGTGGACCGGCAGCGCGTCGCCGCCGCGCTCGCCGCCACCCATTGGACCACGGTCGTCGCCGGGGGGCCCGGTACAGGCAAGACGCACACGATCGCCCGTATCCTCGCGTTGCTCGTCGCCCAACACGCGAGTGCCGCACCGCCGCGGATCGCGCTGGCCGCGCCCACGGGGAAGGCGGCTGCCCGGTTGCAGGAGGCCGTCCGGGACCAGGCGCCCGCCCTCGGCCTGCCGGAGCTGTCCGCCGCGACCCTGCACCGGCTGCTCGGCTGGCAACGCGGCCGCACCACCCGATTCCGCTATCACGAACACAACCGGCTGCCCTACGACGTGGTGGTCGTCGATGAGACGTCCATGGTCTCGCTGACCATGATGAGCAGGCTGCTCGCGGCGCTGCGCCCCGATACCCGGCTCGTGTTGGCGGGCGATCCGGATCAACTCGCCTCGGTGGACGCGGGCGCGGTACTGGCCGATATGGTGGCCGCCCCGTTTCCCGGGACCGCCGACCCGACATTCGAGGAGGTGCTCGGTGGCGAACTCGCGGCGGCCCAGGAGTCCGGAACCGCCGGCGCCGACCCGGCCGATGACGAGGCACTCACCGACACGGAACGGAACCGGTTGCGCGGTGGCATCGTCCGGTTGACCCGGGGCCGACGCTTCGGCGGCCGGATCGCCGATCTCGCCGTCGCCGTCCGGGCCGGCGATACCGAGTCCGCGCTCGAGCTGCTGCGGGCCGGCGGCGAGATGCTCGAGCTGGCCGGCCCGGACGATCTCGCCGCTGTTCGCGCCGATACCGTCACCACGGCGCAGCGGGTCACCGCCGCCGCCCGCGCCGGTGACGCGGCGGCCGCGCTCGCGGCCTTCGAATCGCATCGGCTGCTGTGCGCCCACCGTCGCGGTCCGTACGGGGTCGAACACTGGGACCGTTCCGCCGCCGAATGGGCCGCGGCCGCGGGGTCCGGGCCCGAGAACCACTACGGCGCCTGGTATCCGGGGCAGCCTCTGCTGGTGACCGCCAACGATCACGAGGCCCGGATCTACAACGGGGACACCGGGGTGGTGGTGTGCCGGCCGGACGGGTCACTGCGGGTGGCGTTGCAGCGCGGTGACCAGCCGTTCCTGGTGCATCCCACCCAGTTCCCGGCCGTCGTCACGGTTTTCGCCATGACCATTCATCGCAGCCAGGGCAGTCAGTACGACGCGGTGACGATCGTGCTCCCGGAACCGGGTTCGAGTCTGCTCACCCGCGAACTGCTCTATACCGCGATCACCCGTGCCCGCCGGCACGTACGCATCCTGGGTACCGAAGAGGCCATCCGGGCGGCGATCGATCGGCACGTCCTGCGCGCCAGCGGCCTCAGCCTGGACGACGCGAGCGTGGAGTCCGGCCCGCGACTCTGACTCGCCGGCCGCGTCGGCGACCCGGTCGATCGGTCGGCGCCCGGCGCCGGCGAAGCGGGTCGCGGTGGGAAGCCGGGCGCGGGCCGGCCGCCGGTATCGCGGTCAGTTGCCGGGAGAGTCGGCCGGGGCGGATGGGAAGATCCCGGGCAGGCTCATCGCGTAGTGCACATCGTCGGTAGTGCCGAGGGTGGCCAGCACCACGCGGATCATGGTCGTCCGAGCCGCCGCCACGGTGCCGGGGTCCGGTTCGCCGCCCGGTGCGGCCGCGGCCGATATCCGGTAGACCACGTACTCGCACACGTGCAGGGCCGCATCGAGATCGAGCGGTGCGGGAACCGGGCGGCCCAGTTCGGTGAACTTGGTGCGGACGATCGCGCGGATTCCGTCCAGCGCGTGGTTGCGGTACGCCGATACCGGCGATCCGGGGTCGTGCAGTTCGGCGAACAGCGGCCGCAGCATGGGGCCGTGCCCGCGCGCCCAGTCGAGATAGGCGTCGATGAGCCGGATCCCGAGTTCCACGCCCTCGCCGGACGCCTCGAGCGCGGCGGCGATCCCGCCGACGAGTTCGGCATTGGAGATATCGAGGATCGCGTTGAGCGGTTCGGTGGCGTTGGCGAAGTAGCGGTAGAAGGTCGGGCGCGACAGGCCCGCCTGCTCGATGATCTGCGCGACGCTCGACCCGCGCGACCCGTTGCGGGTGAACACCTCGGCGGTGGCCCGCACGATCCGGGCGCGCACTCGATCGGCCTGTTCGGGCGTCTGCGGTGGCCGGCCGCGCCGCGGTGTCCGCTCGGTGTCCGAGCCGCTCACGACGCGGCCTCCCGTGGGTCTGTGAGATCCCACAGCCCCCGAGGGTGCGGGACTGTTGCGCGAAACGGAGCCCTTGACACGGCGTACGGCACGAGGATTACCCTAACACCACTGTTTAATTAATCATTTCCGCTGTGGTTCTGCGGCCGCGGCGCGCGAACACCAGGAGAACGCCGACGATGACGACCGCCCAGCGTCCCACTGCCACCGGCGCGCTGACCCCGGATCTGGTGCAACCGCTGCTCGCGCGGGCCGCGGCCGGCGGCGCCCCGGCCGTCACGGTGCACGCGCCGGCCACCGGGGAGCCGATCACCGAGTTGCCGCAGTCCTCGGTCGCCGATATCGAGGCGGCGTTCGACCGCGCGCGGACCGCGCAGCGGCAGTGGGCGCGGGTCCCGGTCCGCGAACGGGCCGCGGTGCTGCGGCGTTTCCACGATCTGGTGCTGGCCGAACAGGACACCATCCTCGATATCGTCCAGACCGAAACGGGTAAATCGCGGGCGCACGCCTTCGACGAGGTCGGGGATGTCGCGGTCAACTCCCGCTACTACGCCGCCACCGCGCCGAAACTCCTGGCGCGCCGCAATCCGCGCGGCGTGCTGCCGGTGCTCACCGATGTGCAGGTGCATCAGCGGGCCAAGGGCGTGGTCGCGGTGATCTCGCCGTGGAACTATCCCCTCGCGCTGGCCGTTTCCGACGCGCTGCCCGCCCTGGTCGCGGGAAACGCGGTGGTCGGCCGCCCCGACAATCAGACCGCGCTCACCGCGCTGTGGGCGGTGGACGCGGCGGTCCGCGCCGGGCTCCCGGAAGACCTCTGGCAGATCGTGCTGGGCCGTGGGTCGGTGATCGGCGGTGAGGTGATCGACCGTGCCGACTACGTCGACTACACCGGTTCCAGCGCCACCGGCCGCACCATCGGCCGTCAGGCCGGTGAACGTCTCATCGGCTGCTCGCTCGAACTCGGTGGCAAGAACCCGCTGCTGGTGTTGTCGGACGCCGATCCGGTCGCGGCCGCCCGCACGGCGGTCCGGGCCAGTTTCGCCTCGGCCGGCCAACTCTGCGAATCCATGGAACGCATCTACGTCCACGAGGCCGTGCACGATCGTTTCGTGGACGAATTCGTCTCGGCGGTCAAGGCGTTGAAGCTGGGCTCGCCGCTGGACTACTCCACCGATATGGGGTCGCTGACCTTCCCGCGGCAACTCGATACGGTCCGCGCCCATGTCGACGACGCCGTCGCCAAGGGGGCGACGGTGCTCGCCGGCGGTGTCCACCGCCCCGATCTCGGCCCGTACTTCTACGAACCCACCGTGCTCACCGATGTCACCGCCGAGATGACGGTGTACCGCGAGGAGACCTTCGGCCCGGTCGTCTCGATCTACAAGGTGGCCACCGACGACGAGGCCGTGACCCAGGCCAACGACACCCCGTACGGGCTCAATGCCAGTGTCTGGACCCGTAGCGCCGCCCGCGGCCGGGAATTCGCCGCGCGGATCAACGCGGGTTCGGTGAACGTGAACGAGGGTTTCATCGCTGCCTGGGGTAGCGCCGACGCGCCGTCGGGCGGGATGGGTATCTCCGGAACCGGCCGCCGGCACGGCCCGGAAGGGCTGCTGAAGTACGTGGACACCCAGACCATCGCGGTCCAGCGGATGCTGCCGATCGCGCCGTTGCCGGGGATGTCGGAGGCGATGTGGGCGAAGACCATGACACTCTACTTCCGGGTCATGAAGACGCTGCGCCAGAAGTAGGCCACTGCCTCAGCTCACTGCGACGACAAGGATCCGAACCGATGAAACTGGATACGGTGGCCGGTAAGAAGGTGCTGATCACCGGGGCCGCCATGGGCCTGGGCAAACTCTTCGCCGCCCGGGCGGTGCGCGAAGGCGCCGCCGCCGTGGTGCTCTGGGATATCGACGACACCGCTCTGCGCGAGACCGCCGCCGAATTGACCGCCGCCGGCGGCGCCGTGCTCACCTGTACGGTCGACGTCTCCGACAGCGCCGCGGTCGCCGCGGCCGCGGCCTCGGTGCGGGTCGAGATCGGTGATATCGACGTGCTGGTGAACAATGCCGGCATCGTCCGCGGCAATACCTACTTCTGGGAAACGAAGGACCGCGGCGATATCGACCGGACCATGGCGATCAATTCGCTGGCGCCGATGTATGTGACCCTGGAGTTCCTGCCGGCCATGGTCGCCGGGACCACCGAGGCCCGGGTGCTCACCATCGCCTCCTCGGCCGGGCTGGTACACAACCCCCGTATGAGTGTGTACGCGGCCTCGAAATGGGCGGCACTCGGCTGGTCGGATTCGGTGCGCATCGAACTCGAGCAGGCCGGTCACGACCATGTCAAGGTCACCACCGTATGCCCGACCTATATCGACACGGGCATGTTCGAGGGCGCCAAGGGCTTCTGGCTCACCCCGATCCTGGACCGGCACAAGGTTGTCGAGACATCCTGGACCGCGATGAAGAAGGGCACGCCGGTCGTGATCCTGCCGTGGACCTCGCGCCTGAACAAGGCGCTGTCCGGCGTACTGCCGCTCAAGCTGCGGGATCTGTTCCTGAACACCGTGGGCGTGTACCACTCGATGGACGAGTTCACCGGCCGGAAGTGACCGGCCGGCGGCCCACGGCGATGGTGGCGTCGAGGTCCGGCGAGCGCGCGATCCGGGCGGTGAGCCCGCCCGCGGTGAGCAGTTCGATCGCGGCAGGCACCTGATCGACACCTATCTCGATCAGCAGACTTCCGCCCGGCGCCAGCCATCCGGCCGCCGTCGCCGCGGTGCGCCGGGCCAGCGCCAGGCCGTCGGGTCCGCCGTCGAGGGCTACCTGGGGTTCGTGCTCGCGGGCCTCCGGCGGCAGCCGCGCGATCAGGGCGGAGGGTACGTACGGGGTGTTGGCGAGCAGGAGATCGATCCGGCCACGCAGGTCGGCCGGTAACGCGTCGAACAGATCGCCCTGATGAACCCGGCCGCCGACCGCCGCCAGATTGTCGCGGGCGCAGGCCACCGCGACGGGGTCGATATCGGCGGCCACCAATTCCACCGGGTGCGGATCGAGTGCGGTGAGCAGGGCCAGGCCCAGTGCTCCGGAGCCGCAGCACAGGTCGACCACCGTGCGTACCGGATGAGCCGCGGCCAGCGCCAGCGCCTCGTCCACGAGCAGGGCCGAACGCTGTCGCGGGACGAACACGCCGTCCCGGACGCCGATCCGGATCCCGCGGAACCGCACCCACCCGAGCAGGTGCTCCAGCGGGCTGCCCGCGATCCGGCGGGCCAGCAGGCCCGCCAATTCCTCGTCGGAGGCCGCCGCGTCGATCAACAGCTGCGCTTCCTCCTCCGCGAACACGCATCCGGCGGCGCGGAGCTGCCGGGTGATATCGGCGGTGTCGGTCATGGGCACAGTCTGTCGGCTGCGCGCGCGACGCGCACCGGAAATACGGGGCGCGCGGGCGGTCAGCGGTCGGCGAAGGACCAGACGGCGGCCGGCCGGCCGGTGGCCTTGGTCCGGCGACGCTCGTCGGTCTTGTGCAGCCCGGGGATACCGGCGAGGGTGCGGTTCAGGTTCGCCGCGTCGGGCCGGGCGCCCAGTAGGGAGGTGGTGAGATCGACCGCACGGGTCGCCGGGAACTCCTCGCCGAGCAGGGCCCGGGTCAGCGCCGGGTCTTTCCAGAGCAGCCCCGAGAGCAGGCCGCGTGCCGTGGTCACGATGCTGTCGTGATCGAAGGCCAGGGCGGGTGGTTCGTCGAACGACGCCCAGTGCGCGGGACCGTCGTGCCGGCCGGTCACCGCCCACATGACGATGGACAGCGTGGGTCCGCGGGGGTCGCGACTGGGTTCGTCGAAGGTCACCAGCTGGCCGACCGGGCCGATGGCGTCACCGGGTACGCCGAGTTTGGTGTGCACGGCCCGGCGCGCCGCCTGGGCGAGGCGTTCGCCGCGCCCCAGCAGGACACCGGGTAGGGCGACGTGCCCGGCAAAGGGCTCGTGCGGCCGGGCCGCGATTCCGAAGGTGGCCGCGGTGTCGTCGGCCCAGAACCGCAACGCTACGACATCCACCGATACCGCCGATTGGTCCACAACACCCATACTGCCGTATCCACCGCGCGGCCCCGGCGGCGTGATCTTTACATTCTCTGAATAGAGAATCGAATTCTCGCGGAATCGGACAGCGGGTGCGCGGGTCGGGACGCGCCCGGGCCCGCGGGTGGGCGAACCGGCCGATATCGCCGCGTCGGTGGACTTCCCGCTCTCCGGCGACGGTGCCTGAGCCGGCGGACAGGTCATCGCTGTCGACGGAGGCACGATAGCCCCGGCCCGCGCGGTGCGGGATCACGCTGTCCGCGCGGGCGTCGCGGTAGAGGCCGGGGGACCCGACCCGCTCCGGCTCAGCAATGCCTCGAAGGATTGGGTGGCCCGCCGGGCGCGGCGGTCCGGGCCGTCCGCGGTGAGTACCGCCGCGACGCCGAAATGGTGGTGTACCCGATCCGGGCCGTCCGCGGGGAGGTCGGTGTACAGCGGGGTGGCGGCCGCGAGAATCGCGGTCAGATCCCGTTGCTGCCCGAGGCCCTGCCAGGGGCCCGGTCCGGCCCGCGGGCGAACCTCGGCGCACCGTGTGCCGCCGCCGCGACAGGCCCGCCGGCGCCGCGCGGAAGCGGCGCTCGCGCGCGGCTGGTTATCGTGAACGGGTGCCCAGCCGCATCGTGAAGCGCACCGCGAAACTGGCCGACGGCCGCGATCTCATCTACTACGACGACGCCGACACCCGCCTCGGACCCGAACGCCGTATCGACACCCGCCGCCTGGAACCCCGGCCGCCGACCGCGGTGATGCGCCAGGACGTCCTCACCGGCGAATGGATCTCCATCGCCGCGGCCCGGCAGAGCCGGGTGGTGCTACCGCCGGCCGAGCGTGACCCGCTCGCTCCGCAGACCCCGGGTAACCCGTCGGAGATACCCGATCAGTACGACGTCGCGGTGTTCGAGAACCGGTCCCCGTCCTTCGGTCCCACGCTGGCGAACGGGGCGGCCGGCGCGCTGCCGGTCCCGGCCGGACTCGACGATATGGCCGCCCTCGGTTTCGACCGGGAACTGGTGGCGGTCGGGCGCTGCGAGGTCGTGTGCTTCAGCCCGGCGCCCACGGGGTCGTTCGGCGACCTCACCCCCGGCCGGGCCCGCACCGTGATCGAGGCCTGGGCCGATCGCACCGCCGAACTGTCCGCGCTGCCCGGCGTGGAGCAGGTGTTCCCGTTCGAGAACCGCGGCGAGGCCATCGGCGTCACACTGCCGCATCCGCACGGCCAGATCTATGGCTACCCCTATGTGACACCGCGGACCGCCCGGGTGCTCGACTCCGTGCGACGGCTGGGTCCGGACCTGTTCCAGCGCATCCTGGACAGGGAGAGGGCGGGCGGACGCGTCGTCCTGGCCGGGGAGCGGTGGACCGCCTTCGTCCCGTTCGCGGCCCGGTGGCCGATCGAGGTCCATCTGCTCCCGCACCGGCACATCCCGGATTTCGCGGCCACCGACGAGGCGGAGCGGGACGAACTCGCCACCCTGTACCTGCGGCTGCTCCGCGGGATCGACGCCCTCTACGACGATCCGACCCCCTATATCGCCGCGTGGCATCAGGCGCCGGTGCACACCGGCCGCGATACCGTACGCCTGCATCTGCAGCTGACCTCGATCCGACGCGGTCCGGACAAGATCAAATACCTGGCCGGGTCGGAGTCGGCGATGGGTGCCTTCATCGCCGATATCCCCCCGGACGCGGCGGCGGACCGGATCCGGGAGGCCGTGGCGTCGGTCCGAGTGCCCGGTCCTCCGGCCGGACCAGGCGGGTAGCGGGAACCGCCCCTCGGCTCGCCGAACCGAGGGGCGGTGCGCACGCGAGGGGGTCAGCGGCTGGTGCTCAGCTGGAACGTGCGCGTCGCATCGAGGTAGATGCTGTACTGCGCCTGTTTGCCGGGCGGCGGCAGCTGGGAGACCAGCTGGTTCAACGAGGTGGTAGCGCCCACCACCGGGATCCCGGCGACGTACAGATCGGCGACCGCGCGCCGGATATGGTTCGGTGAGGTCACGGCCACCGCGGTCCGAGCGCCCAGACCGTGCAGGATATCGGCACTGAACAGCGCGTTCTGGACCGTCGAACCGGCTCGGTTCTCCACGTGGATCCGTTCGGCCGGGATACCACGGTGGATCAGCCAGCCGGCCATGGCCTGGGCCTCGGTGATTCCGTTGCTCGGATTGTTGCCGCTGACGACGATCGGCGAGAACGGTGAGGCGATGGCCTGCAGCCAGGCGGCCTGCAGGCGGTCGGCGAGTTCGGGGCGGGGCGTACCGTCGGGGAGCAGCCCGAAACCGAAGACCACGATCCCGGTCTGGGGCCCGACCAGGGCCGGCAGTGGGTTCGGGAGGGTGGCGATACCCGCGCCGACCGCGTGCAGGACGCCGTCGGTCCCGGCGGCCATCGCGCTGTCGACGGCGCGCAGGCGGCCCATCGCATCGTGGAGGGCCGGGATATCGCCCGCGTAGTGGGACCAGATCGCCTGAAGGGAGAGCGCCTCGGCATCGGTGGGATCCCGCCCGATCAGATCCTGGAGGGCGGCCCGGCCGGCCACGGAATCGCCGTCGGTGAAATGGCGCTGAGCGGAGTTGTACAGGGCGTCTGTATCAGGACTGGCCTGGGCCGGCGCGCCGGCGAACCCGGCGAGCGCGATACTCGTCGCGGCGGCCGCGGCCGCCACCAGGTACTGCAAACCTCTTCGACTGTGCACTACGGCGACACCTTTCCACGGGTGGAGTGGGGTTCTCGCAGATGATTCGTTCGATGAAATTCGGGTGCGGTATGTGGCAACCCACCATAGGTCCGGTATCGGCCGGAACCCGGTATTTGCGGCTGTCCGATCGGGGACATGTCCCGTGAAACCCCTGGCTACAGCTCTGCGGGGCGTATCGGTGCCATCGACACTCTAATATCCGGCGCTGTGCGGAGCCGCGGGTGGGGTCCCCTCGGCCCACAACCGTTAGGGTGAACATCCGTGGATACCGCATCGCTGACCGGGAAAGACCTCGCTGCCGCCATCAACGCCGACACCACCGCGCGAGCCCAGGCGCTGACCGAGCACGCGGGCCGCGCCCCGCGCCTGGCGTTGGTCGTCGCGAACGACGATCCGGCCAGCGCCTGGTACGTGAACTCGCTGAAGAAATCGGCCGCCAATCGCGGAATAGATTGCGAGACCGTGGATCTCGGCGCGGACGCCTCCGCCGACGCGCTGCGCACCGAGCTCGCCGTGCGCAGCGCCGACCCCGATACCGACGCCATCATGCTGCAGACGCCACTGCCCGCCGGCGTGACACTCGACGAGGTGTCCCCCGCGATCGTGGCGACCAAGGATGTCGACGGGGTGAGCCCGCTGTCGCTCGGACTGCTCACCGCGGGATCTGCCGGGTTCGCGCCGGCCACGGCCGAAGCGGTGGTGGAGCTGCTCGAGCATCACGACATCGCACTGGCCGGGCGGCACGTCGCCATCGTGGGACGGTCCAATGTCGTCGGCAAACCGCTGGCACAACTGCTGCTGGCGAAGAACGCGACGGTCACCGTCTGCCATTCCCGGACCACGAACCTGCCCGCGGTCACCGCGGTCGCCGATGTGGTCGTCGCCGCCGCGGGCCGGATCGGGCTGGTGACCGGCGCGAATGTGCGCGAGGGCGCCGTGGTGATCGATGTGGGCACCAACGAGGCCGCCGACGGCAAGATCGTCGGCGACGTCGACGCGGAATCGGTCCGCGGTATCGCGGCCGGGCTGAGCCCGGTGCCGGGCGGCGTGGGCCCGGTGACCACGGCGCTGCTCATGCGTCATGTCGTGCTCGCCGCCGAACGGGCCCGATGAACGGCGCCTGACGGGCGCGTGGCACCGCGGTCGGAACCTGCCGCTACCGGCCGATCCCGACCGCCGGAAAGGTTCGGGACCGGGCCCTACGGGGTAGCGCTAGTGTGTGCGGCTATCGGTCCGCGCTCGCAGTCGAGTTAAGGTGACATCGTGAACGTCGAAGTGACACCCTTGCCGGGAATAGGCGTCCGCAAGGATTTTCCGCTCACCGCTGTACGCCGGCGGATCGGGGTCGTCGATCACAAGGACGGGACGATCGATCTGATCTTCACCAGGATCGGCGATCCCGACGCCACCACGCAGATTCCGATGACCGAGGCCGAGGCGGGCACGCTGGCCAATCTGCTGGGTGCCCCGCAGCTGGTGGGCCAGCTGCGCAACGAGCACCGGGACATGGACGGTGTGAACACCCGGCAATTGCCGGTCGGTGATAATTCACCCTACGACGGGCGGACCCTGGGCGAGACCCGGATGCGGACCCGGACCAAGGCATCGATCGTGGCGGTGATGCGCGCCGGCCAGGCGATGCCCGCCCCGGGGCCGGACTTCGTGTTCACCGGTGGTGATGTGTTGATCGTGGTGGGCACCTCGGAGGGCCTGGACAGCGCCGCGGATATCTTGAAAGACGGCTGAACCTGTAGCGATGAATGCGACCACGCTGGCGATGATCCAGCTGGGGGCGGTGTTCTTCGGGCTCGGAGTGCTCGGACGCATCGCAGCCCGGATCGGCATGTCCCCGATCCCCCTGTATCTCGTGGGTGGATTGGTGTTCGGGGAAGGAGGTTTCTTCGGACTACACGAAGCCGACGAGTTCATCCATCTCGCCAGCGAGATCGGTGTGGTGCTGCTGCTGTTGCTGCTGGGTCTGGAATACAGTGCGGCCGAATTGTTCACCGGGATGCGAAGATCCTGGATGGCCGGCCTGCTGGACCTGATCCTGAACACCACGCCCGGTGTGGTGGTCGCCCTGCTGCTGGGGCTGGGCCCCACCGGGGCGCTGGCGATGGCCGGTGTCACCTATATCTCGTCGTCCGGGATCATCGCGAAGGTCCTGAACGACCTGGGCCGGCTCGGTAACCGGGAGACCCCGGTGATCTTGTCGATCCTGGTCTTCGAGGATCTCGCGATGGCCGCCTACCTGCCGGTGCTGACCGCGGTACTGGCGGGCCTCGGATTCGTGGCCGGCCTGCAATCGCTGGGCATCGCGCTGCTCGCGGTGACCGTCGTGCTCGTGGTCGCGTTCCGGTACGGCAAATACGTCTCCGCCGTGGTGGCCAGCGACGATCGCGAGATCTTCCTGCTCAAACTGCTCGGTTCGGCGCTGCTGGTGGCCGGCGTGGCCTCCGCGCTACAGGTGTCGGCGGCGGTCGGCGCGTTCCTGCTGGGTATCGCGATCTCCGATACCACCGCGCACAACGCGACCAAGATCCTGGAACCGCTGCGAGATCTGTTCGCGGCCATGTTCTTCGTACTCTTCGGCCTGACCACCGATCCGCGCAGTATCCCGCCGGTGCTGGGCTGGGCGGTCCTGCTCGCCGTGATCACGACGATCACCAAGATCGCCACCGGTTGGTGGGCCGCCGCGCACGCCGGCTCCTCGCGGCTGGGTCGTGCCCGCGCCGGTGCGGCACTGGTGGCACGCGGTGAATTCTCCATCGTCATCGCCGGCCTGGCAGTGGCCGCGGGCGCGGTACCCGATGAATTCGCCGCGCTCGCCACGACTTACGTGCTGCTGATGGCCTCGGTCGGCCCGATCGTGACGCGTGTGGTGGAGCCGGTGCTGCGGATCGTCACCCGGCAGCCGAAACCGGAACCCGATATCGCCGACGAGTAGGCCCGGGATCGGATCAGAGGATGGTGTAGCAGCCGTCGACCAGATATCCGGCCTCCGGGACGAACCAGGCGTCCGCGGACAGCGGGAACGCGACCACCGTGGCGACTTCGTCGGCGGTAAGGCCGTGGCCCTCCCGCTCCCGGATCCCATGCCGGTGACGCCCACCGAGGCGGCATATCCACCATCCAGCTATGGGATCAATCGGCTTTCCGAAGGGCGGGCCGCTCAGGATCCTCAACAGCACGGGGTGGGGATGCCGTACGATCCCGTGCGCAGGTCGAAAGCTCTGTGCCATATAGCGTTTCGGTGACGAGTATTCTGGACGTGTTTTCGAACGAACCACAGGGCAAAGAGAAATATGGGAAGGCGTTGCGGGACAGAGTTTTCGTAGGTGCGGCGACGAAGTGAGTGATCCCTGCAGTCTACGCCGATCGGAAGCAGCAAGGCATCTGCGGTCGAATCTATCGAGTTCGCTACAATATTTCGTTGTTGCGAAACTCCCGATAACTTCGCGGGTGTATTCGCGGCCCGATGCTCTTCGGTCCCGCTCGAAATGTTGATAGCCTGTGCGCATCACGTCGGCGTGCACGAAAATGCCACGCGGTAGCCGATGGCTCCTGGGTCGGGTTCGGCCCCCTCCGCTCCTCGGCAAGAGAACAGAATCGCCCACTCGGACGGCTGTGGAAACGCCAGCGTTGACTGTTCCACGAAGCTGACACGAGACACTGATTCCGTGCGCGCGGGCACGGGTCGGCCAGTTCGACCGATTCGGTTTTCCCCCTGCGGATTCCGAGGATTGAGGTCGTAGGACAGGGGCGCAGTTTATTTCACGGTGGGCCAATGCTGCCGTCGGAACTGCCGGGCCTGCTCTCGAACGCCAGGGCGGCGCGGCTGCGGTCGGGCTGATGGGCGGCCAGGGTGTCGGCCATCGACATCTTCAACCATGCGAACCGATGAGCTGGCACCGGACGGTGTTTCCGTGGCCCCCAGATGACTCTCCCCGCCGGACCTGGAATATTCGGATTCGTCGGCGAAATATTGGTCCAGCACCGCGCCAGTTGGCTTGTTCCTCCGCGTGGAGAGCCACGGAACCGGTATCTCGTTGTCCTGCTTGGATTCTCTGCTATTTTCAGAAGCTCCCAGACGTTCCGGCGGATCGGAAGATCATTGTGGTGGCCACGCCCCGAGCCTTGATCTGAATCGGGATACATTGTCACGTGACACGCGAGGTGCTACTGTCCTAGCGGAGCAAAAA
Organism: Nocardia sp. NPDC004568; assembly: GCF_040609955.1. Lineage (NCBI taxonomy): Bacteria > Bacillati > Actinomycetota > Actinomycetes > Mycobacteriales > Nocardiaceae > Nocardia > Nocardia sp. NPDC004568. Next base: position 193,538 of record NZ_JBEXLL010000002.1, on the reverse strand, counting down.
TGATCTCGCGGTCGCTATATCGATTCACGAAATAGATATAGGTCGACGGCCCACTTTCGGAATGAAGTTATGCTATGAAAACCTTGACCACCATTCCCGCGGCACCACGAGAATGGTGGATTCTAGGTCATATTCCCGCACTGCTCCGCGAACCTCTGGCTTTCTTCCGACTACTTCCGGCCTGTGGTGATCTGGTGCGAATCCGACTCGGCCCCGCCCAGGCTGTCGTGGTGTGCGATCCAGAGTTGACCTGGCAAGTATTGAGCCACGATCGCCTCTTCGATAAAGGGGGGCTGTTCATCGAGCGCGCACGAGAGGTTTTCGGCGACGGACTCGGAACCTGTCCGCACAGTGTGCACCGGCGGCAGCGACGTCTGGTGCAACCGGCGTTCCATGCGGATCGTCTGCCCCGTTATGCACAGGTCATGAACGACCGGATCGATGAGGTGGTCGGCTCCTGGCGACCAGGTCAGGTACTCGACGTACTCGCCGAGATGACCACGATCACCTCCACAACAACAGCTGCCATGATGTTCACCGACGCCCTGCCCACGCAGCTGCGCCGGCGGGCGCTCGACGATCTCACCACTGTGCTGTCCGGCATCGTCGAACAGATGCTGATACCACCTGCGCTCGGCAAGTTCCCCACACCGAGGTGGCGCCGCTACCGACGAGCCAGAATCCGGCTACGGCGAACTCTTCAGACGATCATCGTCGATCGGCGGACCGAATACTCCGGCCGGGACGATCTACTGTCCGTGCTGCTGTCCACCCGCGACGGAGAAGCGGATAGTCGCGGTCTGAGCGACAGCGAGATCCTCGATCAGGTCGTATCGTTCTTCTTCGCCGGAACCGATACCACGGCCTCCACACTGGCGTGGGCATTTCACCTACTGGCCGGACATACCGAGATACGTGACCGGTTGCACGCGGAAGTCGACGAAGTCCTGGCCGGGCGTCCCGTGACCTATGCCGACCTGCCTCGCCTGGAATTGACCCGCCGCATCATCGCCGAAACCCTACGGCTGTGGCCGGCGGGATGGATGTTCACCCGTACGGTCACCGCCGAAACCCGCCTCGGCAACCATCTCCTTCCTGCCGGTACCACGGTCGTCTACAGCGCCTACCTCCTGCATCATCATCCAGGCATCTTCGAACAGCCCGATCGTTTCGACCCCGACCGCTGGTTACCGGAACGAGCTCGATCGATCTCACGTCACGCCTATATCCCCTTTGGCGGGGAGCCCGGAAATGCCTCGGTGACGCGTTCGCTCTCACCGAGGCTGCTCTCGCCTTGGCCGGTATTTCCGCCCGATGGCAGCTACAGCCCCTGCCGGGTCAGCGAGTTCGTCCCGGAGTGGCCGCGGTCATCCGCCCGAGAGGCTTGCATATGCGTGCCGTGGCGCGTTCGTCCGTGACTCGGTGCTCGGCCGGTGGCGAACGATGAATCGATCCCGTTGTAACGAGGCAGCCGGACCGTCCGCCGTCGACGCGACGGCGAAAATGGCACTGGAAGTGATCGAGTCGTTCGGCGTGCCGTGCGGTCAGGTGTCCAGCGCCCGTAACGGGCACGCCGAGCAGGCACACATGATGACCCGGAACTGGGCGAACCAGTACGGACTGCTCGGCGATCCGCATCGACAGGAGATGTTCGACCAGCTCCGATATGCCGACATGTTGGCCTATGGATGTACCACGGCGCCGCCCGAACGACTGGCACTGTTCGCACAGTGGTTCACCTATTACTTCCTGCTGGACGACCAGCAGGACCTGGCAGTCCTCACCGGACGCACCGAAGACTTCGTCGCCTTGCAGAAGGATCTCCACTACGTCTTCCATTCACGTGGTGTAGATGGTTCCGCTCGAACTCGCAATTTCTCGGCCGCGGTGGCGGATCTGTGCCGCTGCACCGCGCCGCATGTATCGGACGAGTGGTGGGACAGGTACGTCTCTCATGCCGATGAAGTGTTCGCCGCGCAACGCGCGGAGAACGTACTCCGGTTGACGGGTACCTTTCCCGACCCGGAAGAATTCAAGGTCATCCGCCGTCGGGCAGGTGCGGCGGACATGGTGTTCGACATCATCGAAGCGTGCGAAGGTATGGAGATACCGGAATCGATCCGGTACGGTTCCGCATGCTCTCGGTATGCCGATGATCTCAACGACTTCACGACATGGACCAACGATGTGTTGGGCGTCGACCACGATGCCGCCAACGGCGACCCCAACAACTACGTGCTGATCCGCGAGCATGCCGGTGGTCTCGACCGTCGTACGGCGATCGAGACGGTCACCGCCGAAATCGTGGAACTGGTAGCCAACCTACCGATTCGTAGGGAGGACGTTCGCCGCTCCATCGGTAAATTCTCGGTGCCGCAACAGATTCGAATCGAACGGTCGCTTGATGCCTGGTTCGACTGGGCGATGAACGTCCCGATTCACTACATGCGAGCCCATGGCCGTCTCGCCCAGATGGACCGGGCACGCCCAGGCGAGCCACCAGCCTTCACCGAGGATTTGCTGAATCGTCGTTCGACGGCGTAACACGACCGCGGCGGGCTGTTACGACAGCACTTCCGCCGCCACGAGGACCGTACAAGGCCCCGACCGGACGAGTCCGCGGTACCACCGCCACTCCGGTCGGCAACGAGGAAATGGTGATCTATATGAGCCGTGCTTACGTGAGCTCCATCCTGGATGCTCCGGTATCGCGGGTGTGGTCTGTGCTGGGTGATTTCCACAGCCTGGCGAGGTGGGTGGCGATGATCGCCACCTCGGAGCCCGAAGGTGGCGAAGGGATCGGTTCCGTGCGCCGCGTGACCCTGGTCGACGGCCGTGTCGTCGGCGAGCGGCTTGTCGCCTACGACGGACCTCACCGGAGCTACGCCTATGAATTCGACGATGCACAGGCTCCGTTCCCAGTGGGGTCGTACCGGGGTACCGTTCATGTGCTGCCGGTCACCGATTCGGAACGGACATTCGTCGAATGGTACGGCGACTTCGACTGTGAGGCGGACGCCGTCGATCTACTTCGTGAGACGTTCACCGGCATCTACAGCGAGTTCATTGCCGATCTTCGGAAACATCTGAGCACACCCTCATAGAACCGCCCCAGCAATTTCGGCATGTGGGGGCCGTACCTCGACGACCCGTCATACGGGCGGGTCCGCAGCCTCCGTGGCGGTGGCGATCGGGTTCCTTGCTGGTCTGCTCGCTGCCCTGCTGAATACTTGCAGGAACCGTCCGGGGGCGTGACCCATGACTGCCACACAGATCCGCCGGTCGGCCTCGCGCGAAGAGGTCGATCGGCGGATCGGTGGGCCGCCCTCAGGCCGCGGCGGCGTGGCGGAGGGAACCTATCGCGGTGGCGAGGTCGTCGACGTCGACCACCAGGCGGGTGTAATCGTGTCCCCGCAGGTCGATGCGGACGGCATTCCCGCCGAAGAGGGTGTCCCAGTATTCCTTCCGGCCCTTGCCGCGGAAGGTGCCCGCGGCGATCGCGCCGGGGAAGAACACCCCGGGGGCCCGCACCCAGGGGGGCCGGCGGTCGATTTCGGCCGGTTCGACGGCCACGATATTGGTGAGGTCGAAGGTGATGTGGTCACACAGCGACAGCACTCGGTGCGCGCCGCGGACGTGAACAGTGACGGTGGTGCCGGTGATCTCGAAGTCCACCATGGGTTCCTCCCTGATGCCGAGTTCCGCTCGTCTGATTCCAGGATGCCGCCGTGGCCTGGCCGTTGGCTGTGCTGCGGCTGTGAAAATTCTCAGGTTCGGCGGCGGTTCACCGGAGTCATCGTCGCCGGGTGCCGTGGCGTTTCGTCGCAGGTGGTGTGCTCGCGGGCGGCGTGTCGAATACTGCGGTGGCGCGCCGCGGGCGCTATCGGTCAGACTCGTCGGTGTGGATCAGAAGTCATACGGGTGGGCGGCCGGGGGCCGGGTCGCCCGGGAGACCGGGCTATACCCGGTCCGGTACCTATCGGGTCGGGGTGATACGAGGTGACCGCGCTCGCGCCGGGGGAGAACCGGCCCGCGCCGGGTGACCGGCTGACAGTGACGGTGACCTGCTCCGCGCCGGTCGATGTTTCGGCGCTGCTGCTCGCCGCGAACGGAAAGGTCAGGTCCGACGGCGATTTCGTGTTCTTCAACCAGCCCGCCGGGCCGGGGGTGACCTACCGGCACGGGCAGGGCGCCGGCGATGTCGTCGACGTGCAGACTCCGGCCGTTCCCGGTGATATCGACAAGGTGGTGGTCACCGCGAGTCTGGACGGCAGTGGGCCGCCCACCTTCGGTTCGGTGGGGTCGCTCACCGCGACGGTGACCGGGCAGCAGGGCACGCTCACCTTCGCGGTGTCGAAGCTGAGCACCGAGACCGCGGTGATCTGCGTGGAGATCTATCGCCGGGCGGGCGCGTGGAAGGTGCGTGCGGTCGGGCAGGGGTACGACAACGGCCTGGCGGGTATCGCTACCGATTTCGGGGTGAACGTCGACGACGATCCGGTCCCGCCGGCCCCCGCCCCGGCACCGCCCGCGTCTCGTACGGATCCCACCATGGTAGCCAATCCGGTTGCGGCGCAGCCCCCTTCCGCTCCGCAGTATCAGCCCCCGCGGTCTCCGGCGCCGCAGCATCAGGCGCCGCAGTACCCGCAACATCCCGGCCCGCCGCCGGTGCCGCCCTCCGGGTACCCCGCCGCGCCGCCGGCGGCCGGATACCCGCCGGCGCCCGGTTATCCGCCCCAGCAGCCTTATCCACCCGGGCCGGCCCATCCGGTGCCGCCCGCCCCCGCGCACCAGCCCCCCGCATATTCTTCCCAGCAAGGAGCTCAGCCGATGCACAGCGAGCTGTTCGACCCGCGTCATGCCGAAGTGTCCGGGATGGGCATCCAGAAGCAGGGCAGCAAGATGATCAAGGTCGGGGTGAACGGCGAAACGCTGGTCCGCTCCGGATCCATGGTCGCCTATCAGGGCGATCTGCATTTCCAGGCGCTCGGCTCCGGGGGGATCGGGCGGGCGATCCAGCAGCGGCTCACCGGCGAGGGCGTCCCGCTGATGAAAGTATCCGGGCGCGGTGATCTGTTCGTCGCCAACGGCGCGGCCGATGTGCACATCATCGATCTGGACGGTACCGACGGGCTCACCATCAACGGGTCCAATGTGCTCGCCTTCGACCCGACCCTGGGTTACGACATCCGGATGGTGCAGGGCGCGGCCGGTTTCGCCAGTAACGCCGGCCTGTTCAACTGCGTGTTCACCGGCCGCGGCCGGATCGCCATCACCAGCCACGGCGGCCCGGTCGTGCTCAATGTCGATCAGCCCACCTATGCCGATCCGCAGGCGGCCATCGCCTGGTCGTCGAGCCTGCAGACGAGCGTGAAACGCAACGATTCCTTCGGGCTCGGCCGACTGATCGGCCGCAGCACCGGTGAGGGCATCACCTTGTCGTTCGCCGGCCGGGGTTTCGTGATCGTGCAGCCCTCGGAGTTGCCGCCCGGCGGGATGCTCGGCGGGACCGGTGGCGGGCAGGAAGCCGGACAGAGCGGCGGGTTGCTGGGCGGTCTGCTCGGTTAGCCTCACCGCCGAGGCCGCGGGAGTGTGGTATCGACGTCCTATGGCGATGCGGTCCCGGTACGACGTAGTGATCGTGGGCGGCGGGCACAACGGCCTTGTCGCGGCGGCGTATCTGGCCCGCGCCGGGCAGTCGGTGCTCGTGCTGGAACAGGCGGCGGCGACCGGCGGCGCGGCCGTCTCGGCCCGGGTGTTCGACGGTGTCGACGTCCGGTTGTCCCGCTACTCGTATCTGGTCAGCTTGCTGCCGGATCGGATAGTCGGCGATCTGGGCCTGCGCTTCCGCACGCGTAAGCGGCGGATCTCGTCCTACACGCCGGTCGGATCGTCGGGGCTGCTGGTCGACAACCGGTCCCCGGCGGCCACCCGGGACAGTTTCGTGCGAGTCACCGGATCGGACCGTGAGTTCACGGCGTGGCAACGGTTCTACGCGATGACGGGGGAGGTGGCACGGGCGGTTTTCCCGACGCTCACCGAGCCACTGCCGACCGCCGACCGGCTCCGGCAGCGGGTGGGCGGCCGGGTGTGGGCGGACCTGTTCGAGCGGCCCCTCGGCGAGACGATCGAAGAGTATTTCGCCGACGACGTGGTGCGCGGCGTGGTGTTCACCGACGCCCTCATCGGCACGTTCACCCATGCGCACGATCCATCCCTTGCCCAGAACCGCTGTTTCCTCTACCACGTGATCGGCGGCGGCACCGGCGACTGGGATGTGCCGGTGGGCGGTATGGGTGCGCTGACCGACGCGCTGGCCGACGCGGCCCGGGCCGCGGGAGCGGAACTGGTGACCGGTACGGAGGTGACCGGCGTGGCGACCGACGGGCGCACCGCGGCGGTGGAATTCGCCGGGGCGGCGACCGGGACCGTGGCGGCACGGTATGTGCTCGTCAACGCCTCGCCCACCGAGGCGGCGCGGCTGCTGGGCGAATCGGTGGACGGAGAACCCGAAGGCGCGCAGATGAAGATCAATATGGTGCTGGAGCGGTTGCCGCGCCTACGCGACCCCGCGGTGACCGCGCACGACGCGTTCGCCGGGACCTTCCATATCGCTGAAACCTATGAGCAGTTGGCGCGGGCGTACCGGGAGGCGGCGGCGGGACGGCTGCCCGCGATCCCGCCCGCGGAGATCTACTGCCACACCCTGACCGACCCCGGTATCGCCGCCGATTCGTCGCTGCACACCCTCACGCTGTTCGGATTGCACACTCCGAGAAGTCTTTTCGAGTCGGATCCGGAAGCCGCGAAACAGGCCGTGATCACCGCGAGCCTCGACGCGCTCGACGCCGTGCTGGCCGAACCCGTCCGGGACTGCCTGGCCCGCGATGCCCACGGCGCGCCGTGTCTGGAGGCCGCCACACCGGTGGATCTGGAACGCGCGCTGCGATTGCCCGGCGGGCACATATTCCACGGTGATCTGTCTTTCCCCTATCGGACCGGGCCCGCGGACACGCTGGCCCAACGCTGGGGCGTGGCGACCGCGCACGCGAATGTGCTGCGCTGCGGAGCGGGCGCGGTGCGTGGGGGCGGAGTGAGCGGAATCGGCGGGCACAATGCGGCCATGGCCGTTCTCGAGGAAACCGCCGCCCAGCATCCGGGAAATGCCGGATGAATTCTGGTCGGAGAATCGGCGGTCACGCTCACTGGTGGGAGTATCCGAATACTTTGTGGCGGTAGGGTTGTCGGCTGTGGATCGGCCCGGCGGGTCGTTTCGATTCCATGCCCGGCGCCGAGGAGATATACGTGGCACTCGATACCGTCCCGAAAAGCAGGGCCCCCGAGGACAAAACGGCTCGGGAGCAGAAAGCGATACGCGAACTCGCGGGCCGACTGGCCGCCGCCTATTCCGAGGATCATTCACCCGACGAGGTGAACGTCGCGATCCGGACCGCACACGAACGGTTCGCCGCGAGCACGGTCCGTGATTTCGTTCCTATTCTCGTGGAACGGGTGGTGCGCCGGGAATTCGAATCCGCCGAGGAGGCCGGTGCCACCGAGGCGGTCGGCGCCCCGGGCGTCGGCCCGGTCGCGGTGTCCGAGGGCGCACCGGCCGCCGCGACCGAACCGGACGATACCGATCGTCGGCTGCGGACCGACCGTCGCGGACTGTTCGCGCTGGCGGGGGCCGCGGGTGTGGTGGCCGTGGGCGCCACGGCCTGGGCGGTGTCGCGACCCGATTCCACTCGCGCCCCGGCGGTACCGGTCGCCGGGGCGCCGCTGACGAAGGTCACCGGGGTGGTCGGTTCGGAGAAGACGGCGTTCTTCGCCGACGAGCGGGTCGCCCGGGTGTTCGCCGCGCACGGCTACGACGTGCGGGTCGAGGCGGCCGGATCGCGGGAGATCTCCACCTCGGTGAACCTGGACGGCCGGGCTTTCGCGTTCCCGTCCAGCCTGCCGGCGGCCGAACGGCTGAAACGAGAGGTGGGGGTGAGCACCCAGTTCGTACCGTTCTATTCGCCCATGGCGATCGCCACCTTCACCCCCATCGTGCAATTGCTGGACGCGGCCGGTGTGGTGAAGTTCGACGGTCCGGCGCCCAGCCTGGATTTCTCCGCCTATATCGATCTCGTCCAGCGCGGCGTGCGGTGGGACGAGCTTGCCGGTAACACCTCCTACCGGGTGGGTAAGAACATCCTGGTCAGCACCACCGACGCCCGGACTTCGAATTCGGCGGCCATGTACCTGGCGGTGGCCAGTTACGTGGTCAACGATCACGCGGTCGTGCGTGGGGCCACCGCCGAACGGCATGTGCTGCCCACTCTGCAGCGCCTGTTCCTGGCGCAGGGGTACACCGAGGGCTCCAGCACGGGCCCCTTCGAGGAATACCTGACCGCGGGTATGGGGCCGACCCCGATGACCTGGATCTACGAGGCGCAGTATGTGGCGGCCGCGGTCGAGGGCCGCCTGCGGCCCGATTCGGTGTTGCTGTACCCGTCGCCCACCGTGCTGTCCCGGCACACCGTCGTCCCACTCACCCCGGAGGGGGAGGAGATCGGTGCGCTCCTGCACAACGATGCCGAGTTGCAATCGCTGGCCGCCGAACACGGTTTCCGGACCGGGGATGTGGCCCGCTTCGACGAGGTGGTCACCGAACACGACGTCCCGGTGTCCCCGGACCTGGTGGATATCGTCGATATCCCCGCCTACGAGACGCTCGAGCATCTGATCGACGGGGTGGCTGCCGCGTACCGGTGATCCGGCCGCCGGGCGGACGGAGCCCGCGGCCCCGTCCGCCCGCCGGACTCACAACTGTGCGGCGACCTCGCCGGCGATGAGCTCCAGATGGTCGAGGTCGGCGAGGTCCAGGATCTGCAAGTAGATCCGCTGGGTGCCGATCTCCCGGTAGCGCCCGATCTTGTCGACGACTTCCGCGGGGGACCCGGCCAGTCCGTTGGCCCGTAGTTCGTCCACCTCGCGGCCGATCGCGTCGGCGCGGCGCGCGATCTCCGCTTCGTTCGCCCCCACGCAGGCGACCAGCGCATTGGAGTACACCATGCTGTCGGCCGCGCGGCCTCCCGCGGCGACCGCGGCGCGCACCCGGTCGAACTGGGCGGCGCTGTCGTCCACCGAGACGAACGGGGCATTGAACTCGGTCGCGTATCGCGCGGCGAGGCGCGGGGTGCGTTTCGGTCCCTGGCCGCCGACGATCACCGGGACCGGCTGCTGGACAGGCTTGGGCAGGGCGGGGGATTTCACCAGCTCGTAGTACTTGCCGGTGAAGTCGAAGGTGTCACCGAGCCGGGTTTCCCAGAGCCCCGTGATCACGGCCAGCTGTTCTTCGAAGCGGCCGAATTTGTCGTCCGGGAACGGTATCCCATAGGCAGTGTGCTCATCGGCGAACCAGCCGGTGCCGAGTCCGAGCTCCACCCGGCCTCCCGACATCTGATCGACCTGGGCCACCTGGATGGCCAGCGGTCCCGGCAGCCGGAAGGTGGCGGCGGTGACCAGGGTGCCGAGACGGATCCGGCTGGTCTCCCGGGCCAGGCCGGCCAGTGTGATCCAGGCATCGGTGGGGCCGGGCAGTCCGTCGACCGAGCCCATGTGCAGATAGTGATCGGAACGGAAGAATGCCCCGAAGCCGAGGTCCTCGGCGGCGCGGGCCACGCTCAGCAGCGTCGGGTAGTCGGCGCCCTGCTGTGGTTCGGTGAAGATTCGCAGTTCCATGGACCTCATCGTGCCGCACCGGTGTGGCGGCGGCCGCGGGCGGCATACCCGTGGGTCAGGCCGCGGGGCCGGTCATCTTCGTGGGCGATACCCGATCGGACCAGCCGCAGGGTAGCGAGCAACTGGCGATCACGAGTGTCTCGATCTCGCCGTTGTCGAATACGCGCCGGGTGGATTCGGCGCGGGCCGGATATCCGCAGGACGCGCATTTGCCGAAATAGTCGAGAATCTCGTCGATGTGGGTGATGGCCACCCGGCGTCGGCTCTGGTGCATCGTGGTCCTCCGGGTCGCGAGCTGGCGGTACGCGGCCGAATGTAGTTCGCGCACAACAGCTGTGCTGGTGGAGTGCGCGGTCGCTGGGAGTTCTCACACCGGGGCGGCCGTCCGGCTTGGGCAAGCTCCAACAGGCGGGTTCGGCACCTGTGGTGAACGCCGGGCAAACGGCTTCGTGACCTGTCACAGACCATTGCTACTCGCTGGTAACAACTGCGGCGCCGGGCTATTGTGAGAGAGATTACAGATGGGTTACCCCGCCGACCCGGTTGTTCGTTGCGGGCCGACGAGAAGTTGCGGGAGTTGGTTACCGACGTCATAGATATGGTCGCGGAGATTCCCGCGGCGCGTGCCGCTGTCTGGGAACTGCTCCTCGACCCGCAGACCTATCCGCGGGTGTTCACCGGTATCGGTGCCTGCGCCGGGCTGGACCGGCCCGGCGCGGAGCCGGTGTTCGAATTCCGGCTCGGTACGCCGGAAGCCGGTATCCGGGTGCTGCGCGTGCGCGTGGTCACCGGCCGGTGGTACGAGAGCCTGGAACTGCACGCGCCGGAGATCGGCAGTTTCGCGGCCCTGCGAATGTACGGCGAGGGCGACCGCAGCACCGTATCGATCACCTTCTTCGCGCCGGGGCGGGTGCATCGGCACCTCACCGACCTGTCGAATTCGGCGATCCAGGACTGGACCGCCAAGGGTCTGCGCCGGATCGCCGATATCCTGCGCGGCGCGCGGACGTCCACGGTGGTCAACGGGGAGGGTTCGCTGGTACGCCGCCAGCTCGAGGTGCTGCGTCAGGTCACCGTCAGCGGGGTGGTCCGCACCCGGCCCGATACGGTGGTGAAACAGCTGCTGTCCCTGAACAAGTGGGGATTCAATCTGGCGGGCGGGTACGCGGCCGGAGCCGCGTACGCTCCGGCCCGGCTCGCCGTGATCGACGATCAGGGGTCGCGCACGTTCGCCGAGATGGACCGGCGCAGCACCCTCCTGGCCGGTGCGATGGCGGCCGTGGGACTCGGCGCGGGTGACGCGATCGGACTACTGTCCCGCAACCACGCCGGAATGGTCGAAACCATGGTGGCCGCCGGTAAACTCGGCGTGGACGTCGCGCTGCTCAATGCCGGACTGTCCGCGCGCACCATCGAGCAGATCGTACAGCGGCACCGGCTCTCGGCCCTGTTCGTCGACGGCGACCTCGAACAACTGGTGCAGTATCTGCACGACGATCTGCCTCGGTTCACTACCGACCAGCGGCCGCCCTCTCCCGGGCGGTACACCCTCGAGGATCTGATCGAGACGGGGGAGACGGAGTTCCGTCGGCCCGCACATCCCGGTCGGCTGATCGTGCTCACCTCGGGCACCAGCGGCGTGCCGAAAGGCGCGCGGCGGCCACATCCCAAAGGATTCGGCACCATCGCCGCGTTGCTGTCGCGGATCCCGATGGAGATGGAATCGACGATGCTCATCCCGGCGCCGCTGTTCCACACCTGGGGGCTGGCCGGGTTGCAGCTGAGTACCGCGCTGCGGTGCACGGTCGTGTTGCCGGAACGCTTCGATGCCGAGGACTGCCTGCGCGCGGTCGCCGAGCACCGGGTGGCCACTGTGATCGTGGTGCCCACCATGGTGAATCGGATACTGGATCTGCCCCCGGCGGTACGCGCCCGCTACGACACCTCGAGCCTGCGTCAGGTGATCAGTTGCGGGGCACCGCTGGCGGGTGCGACGGTGCTGCGGTTCATGGACGCCTACGGCGACATCCTCTACAACGTCTACGGATCCACCGAGGTCTCCTGGGCGACCATCGCCACCCCCGCCGATCTGCGCTTCGCGCCCACCACCGCCGGGCGGCCGCCGCTGGGCACCCGGGTCTCGGTGCTCGGACCCGACCGCAAACCGGTGCCTGTCGGCGCCACCGGGCATATCTTCGTCGGCAACCACATGCTGTTCGACGGCTACGTCAATTCCGCGCCGCCCGACGAAGCGCACGGCATGCTCGACACCGGGGACCTCGGATACTTCGACGTCAACGGCCGGTTGTTCGTCGCCGGCCGGGACGACGAGATGATCATCTCCGGGGGCGAGAACGTTTTCCCGCGGCCGGTGGAGGAGGCCCTGGCGCATCTGCCCCAGGTCAGCGAAGTGGCGGTGGTGGGTGTCCCGGACCCCGAATTCGGCCAGCGGCTCGCGGCGTTCGTGGTGAAACACGAAGGGGCGGGACTGGATTCGGATATGGTGCGCACCTATATCCGGCATCGACTCAGCCGTTTCTCGGTGCCCCGGGACGTGACCTTCCTGTCGGCGCTGCCGCGCGGAGAAACGGGAAAGATCTTGAAATGGCTGCTGGCCGGACGACAGGACGGGGAGCTTCCACCGTCCGGTCCGTTCGGGCTGGGGGTCACCGGGTCGGTGTGACACCGGCCGCGGGCGCCGCGGCGGCGCGAATGCCGGTGTGATGCCGAAGGACCCGATGATCACGGCGACATGCTGTTATCCGTGGTTGCCGGACCGGTCGCGCCGGCCCGCGTGTGACCGCGGTGCGGGGTAACGGGTGCGGGGGCCACGGAGGACCGGGCGGCGAAGGGTAGATTCATCAGCCGCACAATCAATCGGTCGGGAGAGGCATCCTCCGTGGTAGTAGTTTCCGTGCTCACAGGACTGGCCGTGGCGTGGTTGATCGCCGGGCTGCACTGGTACCTGTGGCGGCGGCTCGTTCGCGACACCACGCGGGACGGATCTCGCTGGCGGATACCCGGCGGTATCGTGCTCGGGGCCGGCGCGATCGCCATGTGTGGTGCTTTCGGCGTGATGTTCGCCGAGGTGGACCGGGCCGACTGGCGCTGGTTGACCTGGCCCGGCTTCCTGTGGGCAGCGCTGTTCCTCTATCTGCTGCTCGGCGTGCTGGCCGGGGAGGTCATCCGGCCGCTGCTGCTGCGCGGCCTGGTCCGGCGCGACGCCGGCACCGCGGCACCGGCCGGGGGGAGCGAAACCCGCGTCGTGGCGGACGCGGCGCCCACGGCCGGGTCGGACGTGACCCCGCAACCGGTCGGCGCCGCGGTAGGGGACGCGTCCGGTACCGGCGCGACACGGTCGGGCCTTCCCGGCGTGGCGGGCCCCGCGGGGTCGGACCCCGCCACCGCGGTATCCGCCGAGGCGCCGCCTCCGGTGGCCCGGACCCTGTCGCGACGCCTGCTGGTTTCCCGGCTGGCCGCCGGGGCCACCGTGATCGCGGCCGGTGCGATCGTGGGGACCGGTACCTACGGAGTCCTGGACGGGCCGGCGGTGCGGCGGGTGACCGTACCGCTGGCGAAACTGCCCGCACAGGCCCACGGTCTGCGGATAGCCCTGGTCAGCGATCTGCATCTGGGGCCGGCGCTGGGCCGCGCGTTCTGCGAACGGGTGGTGCGCACGGTGAACGACACCCGCCCGGACCTCATCGCGGTCGTCGGCGATCTCGCCGACGGGACGGTGGACGATCTGCGGGCCGAAACCGAACCCTTGGCCGGTCTCACCGCACCCCTGGGCGCCTATTACGTACCGGGCAACCACGAATACTTCGCCGACGCCGACGCGTGGCTGGCCCGAGCCGCGGAACTGGGTATGAAGGTGCTGCTCAACGCGCGGGTGTCGCTGCCGTACTTCGATCTCGCCGGGGTCGACGATCCCAGGGGAACCGCTATCGGCCGGGGACCCGATTTCGCGGCGGCGCTGGACGGCCGGGATACCGGGCGAGCCTGTGTCCTGCTGGCCCACCAGCCGGTCGTGGTCCACGAATCCGTGGCCCACGGGGTCGATCTGCAATTGTCCGGGCACACCCACGGGGGACAGTTGTGGCCGGGCAATCTGATCGCGCGCCTGCCCAACCCGACCGTGGCGGGGTTGGAGCTGTACGGGGCGACCGCGCTGTACGTGACCCGCGGGGCCGGCGCCTGGGGGCCGCCGGTGCGGGTGGCGGCTCCGTCGGATATCACGGTGCTCGAGCTGGCCTCGCTCCAGGGAGTCTGAGTCACCGGTCCGTCCGTGCTGCCGGCCGTGCCCGGTCTCGGGGCGGCGATCGCTCGGCCACGGTGTGCCGGGACTTTCGCGCCGGCGAGGTCAGAGGTGGGTGAGCAGGTTCTCCAGCCGTTCGATCCGGGGGGTCTGCACCGGAGTGAACTCGGGGGGATGGTGGATCTCGACGCTGAGACGGTCGTCGTAGGTGGTGATGATGCTGGTGCCGCCGCCGGCCTGTGGGGGGCGGCGTCCGGTCGGATCGGGTTTCGCGATCATGGTGGTGCGGAAGTCGTGGATTCGGAGCGTAGGCACCGACAGCCGGGGTAATCGCCCCCAGTTCGTGGTCATCACCGTGTCGAACGGGTTGGCCGGTGGGGCGGCCAGGGTGTCGGGAAGCTGGAGCGGGGTCTGCTGGATGTAGCCGGAGGCGAGGTCGGTGCGCAGCGCGTGGAAAACGCCGCGGGCCAGCGCCGTGAGAGTGGCCTCGGTACCGGGCACCGGCCGGTACCCGGCGAATCCCAGCACATTCGTTCCCTCGGTCGGGCCGATGGGCGGCCGGACCCGACGCCGCAGATCCACCGAATACGAACACAGCAGTTCGTCGACCGGCAGCTGCCGGGCCTCGGATTCGGTGAGCAGCAGGGCGGCCGCCACCAGACTGTGCACGGTCACTCCCGCCCGGTGCCCGTATGCGACGAGCGCGCCGGTCTGCTCCCGGCTCAGCCGGCAGCGGGTGGTGAGCAGGGGCGGGTACGGGTGTTCGTTCGCGCTCAGCGCATCCGCCGGGGGTAACGGCGGTGCGGCCCGCTGCGGTTCGGTACCGCCCGAGACGGGCCGGCGCACGACTCCCCGGCCGGCCAGCAGATCCTCCACCGGCATCGGCTGCCGGGTGGGCGGGAGTGTGGGGCCTCGCCCGGCCGCGGCGGCCACGTAGCAGTGCCACAGCTGCTCGAGCAGGTGCAGGCCGTGGGTGGCGTCGGCGATACTGTGGTGCACCAGCAGTGTGACGCTCGCGGTATCGCCCGACCGCACCACGTGCAGTGTGCCCAGCGCGCGGCGCTGATCCGGGTCGGCGCCGGTCAGCAACTGTTCCGGGTCGCCGTCGGCGACGGTCAGCACGACCTCGGGCGGTCCGGAGGTGACCAGGGTGTGGCCGACCGGCTCGGTGGGCGCGAGCTGCGCCCCCAGGATGGGGTGGGCCGTGACCAGGACCTCGAAGGCGGCGGCCAGTGCGCTGAGGTCGATCCGCCCCGACATTCGGGCGCAGTATCCGACGAAGACCTCGCTGAATGCGAAGATCTGTTCGCTGGGCGCCAGCGGGCGGATGACGGTTGCCGCGGTCATGATTGGTGCCTTCGTCCGGAAGTTTGTGTGAGATTAACCCAAAAATGGTTCCTTGCCGGATATTTCGGTCGGTACGAGACGGACGCTACACAACCGGTCCGATACGGCTGGTACGTTCGCTTAGGTAAACCTAATTAGTGAAGGAGGCCGGATGGCCAGAAAGCGCACGACCATGACCGTCAGCCGGACGGAGTGGCTCGGCCCACATATCGTGCGGGTGTACCTGGGTGATCCCGGATTCGACGACTTCGACGCGAACGAATTCACCGACGCGTATGTGAAACTGCTGTTCGATCGCCCCGACGGCGAGGTGATGCGCACGTACACGGTCCGTTCGGTGGACACCGCGGCCCGCGAGATCGCCATCGACTTCGTGGTGCACGGCGACGAGGGCGTCGCGGGCCCGTGGGCCGCCGCGGTACGGCCGGGCGAGCAGGTCACGTTCTTCGGCCCCGGCGGAGCCTACGCCCCGCGCGCGGACGCCGATTGGCATCTGCTCGCCGGTGACGAGGCGGCGCTGCCCGCCATCTCCGCCGCCGTGGCGGCGCTGCCCGAGGGGGCGCCGGCGAAGGTGTTCATCGAGGTCGCCAGCCAGGCCGACGAGATCCCCTTGACCTCCGAGGCGCTGGTCGACGTCACCTGGGTACACCGCGGCGGCGGCGCCCACGAGGTCGGCGACGACCGCGCCGGTGACAACGCGCCCCTGATCGGCGCGGTACGGTCGGCGCCGTGGTTGCCGGGCCGGGTGCAGGTCTTCATCCACGGGGAGGCGCAGGCCGTGATGCACAATCTGCGCCCCTACATCCGCAAGGAACGCGGTGTCTCCGCGGAGTTCGCATCCATTTCCGGGTACTGGCGCCGGGGGCGCACCGAGGAGAGCTTCCGGGCCTGGAAGA
The DNA here is from genome assembly GCF_040609955.1 of Nocardia sp. NPDC004568. Taxonomy (NCBI): domain Bacteria; kingdom Bacillati; phylum Actinomycetota; class Actinomycetes; order Mycobacteriales; family Nocardiaceae; genus Nocardia; species Nocardia sp. NPDC004568. The sequence goes on along the minus strand of NZ_JBEXLL010000002.1, from coordinate 177,311 downwards.
AGGAACTCGCCGCGGCCGAGAGCGTCGGCTGAGCGCGCGCCCGGCGGGATCAGCTCGCCGGGCAGTCCGCGCCGTTGGGGACCGGCAGGCAGATCCCCGCGGTCGCCGACAGGAGCAGGCCCGCCCCGGCTACGAGTGCGCCGAGGGCGACGGCCAGGAAGACGACCACCCAGAGCAGGCCCGGCAACCGGGTGAGCCGGGCCAGCTGGTCGGCGTCGGTGGTGCCGTCACGCATCCGGGAGCGGGTGCGCTGCAGTTCCAGTACCGGGCGGCTGCCGGCCAGCAACAGCAACCAGGTCGCGAGATAGGCGAACCCGGCCTGCAACGCATCGGAGCCGAACCACGACACCGCGAAAACCAGTGCGCCGGTGGTCACCACGGAGACCACGCCGTACACGTTCCGGATCATCACCAGCATCACGGCCAGCGCGGCGATCGCGATCCACAGCATGAGGGTGATGCGCCCGGCGCCCAGCAGCGCGGCGAATCCGAGTCCGACCAGGGGTGGCGCCGGGTAGCCGGCCAGCGCGGTCAGGATCATGCCGAGCCCGTAGGGTTTTCCGCTGGACACCGTGAGTCCCGAGGTATCCGAATGCAGGGTGATGGCATTGAGCCGACGTCCGCTGAGCAGCGCCACCAGCGCGTGTCCGCCCTCGTGCGCGATGGTGACCACATTGCGGGTGATCCGCCACAGCGGGCCGTAGGCCACCAGGAGCAGCGCCGCCACCGCGGTGGCGAGTACCAGCCACGACGGCGGCGCCGCCTGGGTCGTCGTGAGCCGCTCCGCGATGGAACTGCTGCGGTCTATCAGATCACCGGTATCCACCGCCGCACCTTAACCGGGGGCAGCGGCGTGGCGCTCGTCGTGGTCCGGGCACAGCGACCGGTTCCGCCGGTGGGCGACCGCACGAAACGGAAGTATCTGTTGATGGGACGTCTCACTATCTTTGCCGACCCGAGTTCCGAGGTGGACCGAAGTCCGGGCGATGTGTCGGCCGGAGAAAGGTGGGTAACTATACGTTTGTCCATATCGGTTGCCGGTCGCTGGTGGAGGGAGCACGTATGTGCACGGGTGAGCAGTACGACCGTGAGCCGGAGCAGCCCCGGGACGAGACATTCGAGGTCCCGGATCCGGCGGAGCTGATGTGGATCTGGTCGGCCGACAGCGCCCGTCCGGCCGCGCGCGAACGGCCCGGCTCGGATTTCGAGACGGCCTTCCGAGTGGGACTGGGCATGGCGCTGGCACTGCTCGACGATTCGGATCCGTCCGGACGCCAGGTGCTGGCCCGGCTCGAGGTGGCCGCCGCGCGCTGGGCGCGTGAGGACGTGCCGCTCGAGGTTATTCAGCACGCCCTGCACGAAGGGGTGAAAAGCGGCCTGGGTCTGCGTAGTTCGACAGCACGGCAGACCGTGGGCGCCGCGGCCGAGAGCGTGGACGGATGTTTCGTGGTCGATGTGCTCGATACGCTGACCGCGGCCGTGTCGCGCGCCTATGTGGCTCAGGTACGCAGCGGTCAGGGGCGGGCGTGAGGGTCAGCTCGCCCGGTAGCTGCGCGCCACGAGAGCGGACCGCAGGTACCACAGGCCCGACGGCTGAGTGGGATCGAAGCCGGTGAGCTGGGCGACCCGCTTGAGCCGATAGTCGATGGTATTGGTGTGGATGTGCATCAGCCGGGCGGTGCGCTGCCGGTTCAGGTTGTTGCTGATATGACGCTGCAGAGTTTCCAGCAGCTCCGGATGATCGTCGAGCGGATCCAGAAGCGATCCCAGGTATTCGCGGCCGGGGCCGGGCCGGGTCAGCTGGTATTCCAGGGCCATATCGTCGAACCGGTACAGTCCCGGCACACAGTCGAGCCGCTGCACCATATCCAGCAGTTCGTGGGCCTGATCCGCCGCCGAGGGGACCTCCGCGGTGGGCGCCTCCACCACCGCGGCGCTGATCGGCACCTGGGCCGCCCGCGACAGCTGCGCGACCAGTTCGTCGAGCTGCTCGCCGGTCAGGATCTCGGCGGGGAGCAGGACCGTCCCTCCGTCCACGCTCAGCAGCGACAGCGCCGAATCCTCGCAGCGGGTCGCCAGTTCGGCCTGGACCCGGCGTAGTTTGCGGCGCGCGACCACCTTGCCGTCCAGCGCCGGGACCGCTTCGTCCGGGTGGGCCGGAATGGCCATCGCCAAAACGGTGTAGGCGGGGGCGATCTCGATGCCGCACTCGCGGGCCATGGTGGAGGTGCTGTGCCCGCCGAGCAGCGCGGAGGTCAGGGTGTGCACGGCGGTGTGGTGTTCGCTCACCACCGACCGTAGTTCGCGGACGTAGGCCATGGAGATACAGACGGTCATCGTGTCCAGCATCTCGACGACCAGCTTGGCCCCGTCGACCAGCGCCGAGTAGTCGGTGACGGTCGCATTGGACACCACCAGGTCCAGGCCGAGCCGGAAACCCTCGTGCACGGCATGGTGGATGGTGTCGATCGGGACGCCTTCGCGCGCCCAGCCGGCTGCGGCGTTCTCCAGCCGCCGGGTCTTCTCCGGAATGTCCTTGCCGTCGAGCATGCTGACCGCGAGTTCGAGGCAGGTCCGGGTGATGGTGGTGACATCGCCGTGGATGGCGTCCCCGGGCAGCGTCCCGCAGGGGACCACGTTCTCCACGAAATGGCCCACCATGCGGCGGGACAGTTTGCGCACATCCTGTAATGGGGCGGACATGGGCTGGCCGGATAGCGTCAGCTTGGTTCTGGTCGTGTCGACGGTCATGCTGCTGACTCCTTCTACCCCTGGGTGGCGAGACTGCGGCTCCACAGTAATGATCATGTGTCCTGTTCCGGGTGGCTTTGCGAACTCGATTGGACGACCGTGCAGGCACCGACCTTCCGGCTTGTGACCGGTCACAGTGGTCCGAGTTGTGGTCGAACCCGCTGATCAGGCCGGGAACGCGGGTGCAAGGGCGCTTGCCGCGCGTTCGGCCCGAGGGCAGGCGTTCTCGGTCGCGCCCACGGCGCTGTCGACCCGGACCCGCACCACGCCGCCGTCGGCGGTGGGCAGGGCGACGGTACAGGTCGTCGCGGTCTCGGCGGCGCCGGCGTGCAGTAGCCGGCCGGTGCGGTCCGCGAGGGTGACCTCGGTCCGGGTGTCGCCGGCACCGGCGACCTCGTCCGGCGACCCGTCGGCGGAGAACAGGACGCGCAGCGCCGCCCGCTCACTACTCCATCCGCAGCCCGCCCAACCCGGTTCGGTGGCCACATCGCGCCGAATCGACCCCGGCGCGAACCCCGATGCGGTGAGCAGCCCGGCCGGAAGGCCGCACGGGTCCCAGATCGCCGCGGGGTCCGCCGGTTCCGCCGCACCACCACAACCGGCGGTGAGGATCACGAATGCGGTGGCCGATCCACCGAACAGGATACGGGCGCAAACCCCCGGTCGGCGCGAGCGTGGAAGAGCTGTCATGGCGCGGATGCTAGCCACCGGTTCGGCTGTGCCACAGCCGCTCTGTGCGGGCTCACAGCAGTTCGGGAAGCAGTGTTGCTCTGCGGCACAAGCCACGCACTCCGCGGTGTGCGCCTTCTCGCGATGATCGGTGTTCGTCGTCGGGCACGCCCGGTCTCGGAGCGACCGAGCGTATGCGCGGAGCTGTCCACAGTCCGGCGACCATCAGGACTTGCCGGATGGTGATCCGGTCCGGGCCTGTCGGGCACGCGTCCGCCGATCTCGTCCGTCTACTCCGGAGGGTGGGCCCCGGTCGGCGCCCGAGGCCTCGCGAACAGATCCAGCCGTCTCATCATGTGGAAATGCGGCGGCGCCCGCGGTGGCGCGGGGAATACGGTGACCCGGCGATCGTGTTGACGTGTCCGGTCCGGAGAAAGAGGTGCGACAGTGGTGGCGGAGACGGTGCGAACCGATGTGGGGCTCCGCTCCGAACGAGGCGCGATCCTCGGATCGCTCATGCTGGCCACCGGTCTGATCGCACTCGATTCCACCATCATCGCGACCGCGGTGCTCACCATCACCGAGAGCCTGGGCGGTTTCGCCCAGTTCCCGTGGTTGTTCTCCGTCTATCTGCTCGCCCAGGCCGTCACGGTGCCGGTGTACGGCAAGATCGCCGATACCGTGGGCCGTAAACCGGTGCTGTTGTTCGGGATCGCTGTCTTCGCTGTCGGCTCGCTGCTGTGCGGGCTCGCGGGCAGCATGCTCTGGCTGATCGTGTTCCGGGCGGTGCAGGGTATCGGTGCGGGGGCCATCCAGCCCATGACCATGACGATCGCCGGCGACCTGTACACCCTGGCCGAACGCGCGAAGGTCCAGGGCTATCTCGCGGGTGTCTGGGCCTTCTCCTCGGTCTCGGGTCCGCTGCTGGGTGGTGTCTTCGCCGAATACGTCGGCTGGCGCTGGATCTTCCTGGTCAATCTGCCGTTGTCGGCGTGGGCCGGGTGGATGTTGCTGCGCCATTTCACCGAAACCCCTTCCCGGCGACGCCGTCAGGTGGATTACACCGGTGCGCTGCTGCTGACCTCCGGCGCGGGGGCGATCATCCTGGGGTTGCTCGAGGGCGGCCGCGCCTGGGCCTGGACCTCGCCGACCAGTATCGCGATCTTCGCCGGCGGCGCCGCGGTGCTGGTGGTGTTCGTCCTCGTGGAACGCCGGGCCGCCGATCCGGTACTGCCGCTATGGCTTTTCACCCGGCGCGTGGTGGTCGCCAGTTCGGCGATCTCCGCGCTGGTGGGCGCGTTGTTGCTCGGGCTCACATCCTATGTTCCGACCTTCGCCCAGGGTGTGCTGGGCGCCGGGGCGGTGGTGGGCGGGTTGACGGTCGGCGCGCTGACCCTGGGCTGGCCTGTCTCGGCATCCCAGTCCGGCCGGGTGTATCTGCGCATCGGCTTCCGGCGCACCGCCCTCATCGGCGGCGTCACCGCCACGGTCGGTGCCGTCGGCACCCTGTTCATCGGGCCCTCGACGTCCATCGCGCAGGTCGCCCTCACCTGTTTCGTCATCGGCCTCGGCATGGGGCTGGTGGCGAGTCCGACATTGATCGCCGCCCAGACCAGCGCCACCTGGGGTGAACGGGGCGTGGTGACCTCGGCCAACATGTTCGCCCGGTCCATCGGCAGTGCCGTCGGTGTAGCCGTGTTCGGCGCGCTCGTGAATTCGCGGGTGGGCGATACCGGCACTCCCTCGCCGACGGCGCTGGCCGAGGGAGTGCATCTGGTGTTCGTGGCGGTGGCCGTCATGGCCGTGGCCATCGTGGTCGCCTCCGCGCTGATGCCCGGCCGCGCGGAATCGGCCGGGCATCGGGGGACCGTCACTCCCGAGCGGTGAGCACTTCCACTCGCTCGCCGGCATCGAATTCGATCACCTGGTGGACCCGGGAATCGCCGACCGGCCCGAGGTCGGCGACGACGACCTCACCACGCTGAGCGATCGATTCGACCAGCGCCTCCTGGGGAGTACCGTCCGATCCGGCGATGAGGATCCGGTCCCCGACCGCCAGTGCGTCGGCGCGGACTCCGCTGTCGATCAGGCGCGGGGTGAAAACGCCGCAATAGGTGCGGCCGGCGGCATCACCGACTCCGCGCTGGGCGATCGTCCACCAGACGGGTGCGGTGCTGTCACCCGCCGTCCGGCGGTGCCAGCGCAGCACCCGGTCCCGGCCCGCTTCGGCGGCGGCCCGGCTCTCGTGTACCGAGACATGCCGGCGCACCGGCGCGCTACGCGGCTTCACGGTGCCCGCGGCACCGTCGACCACCAGGATCCAGGTGGCGTACTGCTCCTGATCGCGGGCCGCGTTGACCCGTTTGGCCAGCGCCTGGCCGGGCGTCGCGCCGAGCCGATCGGCGACCTCGGCCAGGTTCTCCGCGAGCCCGAGCGCGCGCAGGAACGCGGCCACTTCGATTTCGGCGGTATCGAGCCGCTGGGCGAGCACCGGCATGGGCGTGCGATCACGCCAGGCGCCGCGGGCGATGTGCTCGTGTTCGGTGAGCCAGAGCGCGGACGGGCCGTGCCGGTGATGGTCCAGTACGACCGCCCACCAGTCCCAGTGCGGATCGGCCGCCATGCGGTCCCGGATCCATCCGGCCCGGTCGTTCGCGCGTACCTTCTCCTCCGGCGGAACGAAGTTCCGCAATGCCGCCTGGACGGCGGACGGGGTCCGGCCGAGCTCCGCGGCGATATCGGGCAATGCTCTACCCGCCCGCAGTTCCGCGGCGATGGCCCGGTATTCCGATTCGCGCCACGATGTCCCGTGCTGACGCGGCGGCAGCAGTCGTTCCTGTCCGATTTCACTCATCACAGAACCCCCGGTTCCGAAGCGCCGGAGGGACTTGCGGTGCGGCCGGTCCGCCGGCCGCACATTACCCCTCCGACTGTGTCCTACCTGCATGATTCTACGTGGGGGGTCCGACAGAAACCGGCCCCGCGCCGCCTGTGCGGGCCGGGGCCGGACGGAGATAGTCGTTCCGGCGCAACGGGTTCGGCGCACCGGGACAACAGGAGAGCCCGGCCCGGCCCACCGGTTCCGATGGGCCGCAGCCGAGTTCGTCGATCAAGGAGTGGAGTAGCCGATCAGCGCGCCGACCCCCGCGCCGATCGGAATGGTGATCAGGGCGCCCACGCCACCCAGGAAGAAGCCGAGTACGGCACCGATACCGCCGCCGATCAGGGCGCCGATCCCGGCATTGTGCAGTTTGCGGGCCTCGGTGTCCGGGTCGGCCACCAGCTGGGCCACGTGCTGCCCCGCCGGTGTGGACGCGTCCGGGGTCAGGGTCAGGGTGCGGCCGTCGGCCGAGATGGCCGATGCCAGCGGCGCGGTCTGCCCGGCGGCCGCGACGCCCAGCGGCAGCGTGGTGAGCACACGGCCCGCCGGATCCGACACGGTGACGGCCGCGCCGTCGGCGGTGAGCGCGAAGCTGCCGGCGTCGAGAGTCGTGACGATCGCGGTGCCCGCGTCGTTCGGCGCCACGACATAGCCGATGCCCTGCTCGGCGCCGCGCACGGCGACCTCGGTGGCCACGGGCTGTGCCTGCGCGGTACCCGCGGCGACGCCCAGGGCGCCGATCGAGATCAGCGCGGTGGCGGCGAGTTGCTTGATTCTCATGGTGTTCCCCACTTGTTCTGCCGGCACTGCGGCGCCGACGGTCCCCAAGAAGCCGGATCTCGGCTCGGAACCCATTCTCACGGAACAAGATCGGGCCGACAATGCTTTGCGCGAATCGGCGCCACGGTGAATCCGGCCCCGCGCGGGTCTTTCGGCCGTATGCGCAGTGTGCCGTGTGAGTTCGGTGGTCGGAGCGGCTTCGCTTTCCGGACAGTACTCGCGGGTGGCGCGACGCCGCCATGCCACCCGCGAGCCCGCCCCGCTACACGTTCAGAATATGGGGGAGTCCGGCCCGGAAACGGTCCGCGTCGATCCTTTTCGCCGCCTCGAACGCGGGCAGGGCGATCAGTGGGAACACCGGTGCGTGCGGTGCGGGATCGTCCGCGGCGTCGATGATCGCATTGGCTGCCTCCCGGCCGGATTCGTTGGCACTCTCCATGGTCGCCAGATCGATATTGCTGCGCACATGATCGCCGCCGAAGAAGAGATTCGGAATGGCGCAGTGCGCGGTCGGCCGATGATCGTAGGAACCGACGGTATTGACCAGTAGCGGCGTTTCGTTGTGGGCGACGCCGCCGGACCAGCTGACACCCGGATCGAGATGCCAGGAGTGGATATCCTCGTCCCGCAGCCAGCCGGTGCCGGTATTCAGCCATGATTTCAGCTGCGCCCAGACCTCGTTCGCGATCTCCTGGGCGCTGCACTGCTTCGCGGGCCGGTGATGGAGAATTCCCGGAGTATCCCAATCGGAGATATCCACCGAGAAACATTCCGCGACCGAACCGTCGCCGTACTGGGTGGCGAAATCCCCGACCCACATCGGTGCCTGCCGCAGCGCGGTCAGGGCCCACGGTGATCCCAGTGCCGCGATATGACCCTCCGGAATATCGGTGGGGCGGCGCAGATAGAACTGGATACCCACCATCCAATCGGTGAGCAGTTCGCGCATACCGGCCAGCCGTGGATCGGCGGCAAGAATCGGATCGTCGAGCAGTGGAACGGTCTTCTCGACCGGCATGGCGCAGACGTAGTGGTCGGCGACCACCGAATTCGCGGCGCCGCCGGCGTCGACGACGGTGACCGATTCGATCCGGCCGTTCCCGTAGCGCAACCGGCTCGCACGCTGACCCATGACGAACTGCACGCCACGGCTCCGCAGATACGCCACCCAGGGATCTATCCAGGCCGCATTGGTCGGGCGGTTCAGGATCCGGTCCACACCACCGGAGAATTCGGGGATCAGGCCGGTTCCCGCCAGCACCAGGGCTTCGCCGATGGTGCCGATGGTGCGTGCCGAACTGAGATGTGGTTTCGCCGCGACGGTGATCCGGGTGAGCGCATTGACCAGATAAGTGCGGTAGGCGGGGGATTTGCCGTCCGCCCGCATGATCTGTTCCCAGGTCAGGTACTCCCACTGGCCGAACCGGCGTTCGGTGCTGGAGGTGAACCACATGAGCATCTGTTTGGCGAAGAACGCCAATTCGTGTGGCGGCAGTTCCGGGATGAAACCGAACGCGCCGACAATGCTGTGTTGCAGGCGTTCCGGGGTGAGCTGATCCAGCGCGCCCACTTCCACCGGGGCGAAGATCGGCGGTGTGTCGCGGAATCCCGCCACCGTCCCCTCCACGCGGATCAGATTGTCGAGCACACCGTTCGGGTTACCGGGGAAGGGGATACGCCGCATGGTGTCGGGAATGTTCTGGTAGCAGCCGGGGAAGAAGCGGAAACCGTGCTCGCCGGGCAGGTCCGCTCGTCCGCACTGCTCCGGTGCCGGGGACCGGCATACTGCGTGCTTTGCCCCCGAGGAAGGCGGGTTCGTAGACGGTCACCTGGAACCCCCGCTCGGCGAGTTCGTGCGCGGCGGACAGGCCGGCCATCCCGCCGCCGAAGACGGCGACCTCTTTGCCGCCGGTGCGTAGGCCCGGGGTCCGGCGGCGGGGGGCGGCGGCGCGCGCGGGCCCGGTGGCCGCCGATCCCGCCGCGAGGATCGCGGCGCCGGCGAAGGCACCGCGCAGGGCGGTGCGGCGGTCGATCGTGGCTGACTTCTTCGGCAGCGGATCCGACATGGTGAACTCCTGGTCAAGCGGTGGCGGTACCGGGGGAAAGCAGGGGTACGGCGGGCGGAGTGCCGCGGAGGGTGGTGCACGAGGTGCGGAATTCGCTTGCGGCGCCACGTATCTCGTGTGCGATATCGGCCAGTACCGGCCTCGGATCGCCGCGGTGGTGCCACAGCGCCCCGGCGGTGAGACGCGCCATGCGGGCCGGGGTGTAGAGCTCGGCGGGACGCCGGGTGCGGGAGAAGACGCCGGTGGTGATCGCCGCCAGGGTCCGATCTCCGGTCGCGGCGCGGTACAGCTCGACTTCGAGCGGACTCATCGCGGTGCCGCGGGCGAGCCGGTTGGTCCAGTGGTAGATCTCGCGGCATTCGCGCACCCGCCGCCGCTCCCACGCGGCGACGGCACGGTCCAGCCGGCCGGGGTCGTCGAGTACCGGTGCGACGGCTTCGGCCAGCAGACGTCCGTAGTGCAGGGCATCGCGGATGCCCTGGGCGGTGACCGGGTCCTTGAAGTGGCCGGAGTCCCCGGGTAGCGCCCAGCCCGGTCCGCTGGAACGCCGGAAATAGGACGAGATATCGGTGGCCGACCGTACCCGGCCCACTTTCTCGCAGTCGCGCAGCCGTTCCCGCAGTGGCGGCAGCCGGTCGAGCGCGGCGGCATAGCGTTGTTCGGCGTCGCCGGGGCGCAAGGGGCCCCCGCCGGCCGGCGGCTGGACCAGGCTCAGCAAGAGGCCGTCGTCGCAGGGGAAGGCGGTGCCGAGATCGGCGCCCACCCGCCACTGGGCGGCGATATCGCGCCGGTCGCCGGACGGGTCGCGCCAGTAGGCGAAGTAGCAGTCGCGCCCGCTGGGTTCGGATTCGTACGGGGTCAGGGCCCCGGTCAGTTTCGCCACGGTGCTGCGGCGGCCGTCCGCGCCGACCACGAGCGCGGCGCGGATCTCGACGAGCCGGCCGTCGGGGTCGGTGTAGCGCACCCCGGCGCAGCGCCGGCCGTCCCAGACGAGCTCGGTCACTCGGCATTTCTCGCGGATCTCGGCCCCGGCCGCGCGTGCGGTGCGCACCAGGGCGTGGTCCAGGCCGGTGCGGCGTACGCACAGGGTGTAGTCGATCCCGTCGACCTGCGGGAACTCACTGGTGATGGCATATCCGGCCGCGGCGGCGTAGGCCCGGGTGAGTCGCGGTGCGCCCAGTTCCTCGACGGCGTCGAGGGCGCCCAGCCGGGACAGTTCGGCGACCCCGGCCGGCCACAGCAGATGGGTGGACAGCGTATCCGAGGGAAATCGGGTGCTGTCCAGTACGACGACCCGGCGGCCTGCCCGGGCGAGGGTGGCCGCGGTGGCGGAACCGGCACACCGGGCGCCGACGACCACGGTATCGGCTTGCTCGACCGCGCGGGGGGAGTCGGCCACGGGCACCGTCCTCGGTCATCGAGTCTCGGACACTATGTCCGATTGATGGTGCGGTGCGCCGGCGCGATTGTCAACCATTCGAGCCGCACTGTCCCGCACAGTTTTTCGTCCGCTGCGACGAATTGCCATTGCTGTCTCGAGAACCGGCTCCGTGTCCCGAGGGGGCTACGACGCGAACCGGCCCGCGCGGACGAAGCGGGCACAATGTCCCCATGGACCTTGCGAGCCGATATCCACTGCACCGTGCGATCGAGCCGGCGGGCGCCGGATGCCCTCGCTGACCCGTACGCCGCGGTCCGCCCGGAAACCGGACGAGGACCGCCGGGCCGAGTTCGAGCAGCGGGTGTTGCGGGCCGTCGAGGACCTGCTGGCCGACGGCACGCCGTTCACCGAGATCGCGGTACAGAAGATCGCCGCCACCGCGCAGATGGCGCGCTCCACCTTCTACCGGTATTTTCCGGACAAGAGCCAGCTGCTGATCCGGACCGCCGATCTGGCCACGGCCGATCTGTTCGAAGCCGCCGAGCGGTGGTGGGGTGCCGAGCACACCGACCGGGAAGCCGGGGTGCGGCGGGCGATGAGCGCGATGATCGCCGGATTCCGCCGCCACCGCTACCTGCTGCTGGCGCTGAGCGAGGTCGCGGCCTACGACCGGGATGTGGGCGCCTATTGGCGGGCCCGGGTGGCCACCTTCGTCGACCTGGTGCGCGCCCGGCTGGAAGCCGATCGCGCGGCGGGCCGGGTCGCCCCGGAACTGGAACCCGCCGCGACCGCACTGGTCCTGGCGGCCATGGTGGAACGCTCCATCACCACCGCGTTCGCGGTGCGGACCGGGATCAGCGACGCCGAACTGGCGCGCGCGCTGGGTCGATCGATCTGGCTGGTGGTCTACGGCGACGCCCCCGGCGGCAGTGCCCCGGCCGCGACGGCGTGATCCCGATCCGCTGACTCCGCCGGGGTCGGCCCGGCCAGGCGCTGCGTCGCGAGCATCACGGCGGATCGCTGGGCGTCGATCCGCGCGGCCGGACCGGCGCCCGCGTGCACGGCGGTGCTGCGGGCCAGCTCGGTGAGCATGCGCAGCAGCATGGGTGCCGCGATATCGGCGGTGACCAGCCCTTCCCGCTGCCCACGGCGGATCTCGGCGAGTTTGGGATCGACGGTGCGGCGCAGCACCTGTTCGATGCGCTCGTCGGCGGGTTCCAATTCGGCCCAGGCCTGGAGGCGGGCATTTTCCGGGTGGGCCAGGAAGTGGTCGAAGAGCCGCCCCACATAGCCGGGCAGGTCGTCGGCGCGCAGCGCGGTCTCCGCCGTGGTCTGCCGGGTCCATTGCTCGGTGACCGCGGCGAAGAGCTCCGATTTACCAGGGAAATAGGCGTAGAGACGGTCCTTGCTGGCGTGCGCGACCGCGGCGATGCGATTGATCCGGGCGCCGGCCGTGCCGTACTCGGCGAATTCCGCCTTGGCGGCAGCGAGAATCCGGTCCCGGGTTGCCTGGCCTGCCGCGCGCATATCCGGGATTCTATCTTGCCGAACCAGATGGTTCGGAACTATGGTCGTTGCCGAACCAGATGGTTCGCCGAATCCGTCGATGGGACAGGTATGAGCGCGGAGAAACCACGGTGGCAGCAACTGCGGGAGTTGACCGATGGTGTTTCGGTGGCGGAGCTCGACGATCTGTGGGCGCGGTTGCGGCCCGCCCGCGCCGAGGAGATCCTCGGCCGGTGGCGCGGTGACGCTTTCGAGACCGGACATCCGCTGTGCCGGGCACTGCCCAGGAGTCGCTGGTACGGCAAGACCTTCCATTCGCTCGGCCATGCCGAACCCCTCATCTGCCGCGCCGAGGACGGCACACTGTTCTCCGATGTCGAACTCGGCCAAGGCGAGGCGACGCTGTGGAACATCGAGTTCCGCGGTGAGGTGACCGCCACCATGGTCTACGACGGCCGCGCCGTATTCGATCACTTCAAATGGCTCGACGACACCACGCTGATGGGCATCATGAACGGCCGCCCGGAACTGGTGCTCGCCGACGGCCAGTTCTTCTACTTCCTGCTGGAACGGGCGTAGCGATGCGGACGACGGCGGTCCTGTCCCGCGATCCCGCGGCACCGTTCTCGGTGGAACCGGTGGATCTCGACGAACCCCGCGACGACGAGATCCTGGTGCGCGTCCTCGCCTCCGGTATCTGCCATACCGACCTGGTCAACCGGGTCCTGGGCAAGCCGGACCGGCCGGTGCTGCTCGGCCACGAGGGTGCCGGGATCGTCGAATCGGTCGGATCGGCGGTGACCTCGGTGGCGCCGGGCGACCACGTGGTCCTCACCTTCCGGCACTGCGGCGCCTGCCCGAACTGCACGGCCGGGCGACCGGCCTACTGCCGGAATTCGACCGCGCTCAACCATTTCGGCCGCCGGCCGGACCGCACTCCGCGGGTGACGGTCGCGGGCCGGCCGGTACGGGACGGGTTCTTCGGTCAATCCAGCTTCGCCGGCTACGTGCTGGCCACCGCGGACAATACGATCGTCGTCGATCCTGCGGTCGATCCGGCCGTCGCCGCGTCGTTCGGCTGCGGCTTCCAGACCGGCGCAGGCGCGGTGCTGAACGCGCTGCGGCCCGACCCGGGGGCCTGGCTGGCGATCTACGGCGCCGGCGCGGTGGGGTCGGCGGCGCTGCTGGCCGCCCGTACGGTGCCCGGGGTCCGGACGATCGTGGTGGAAACCGCGGCGCCCCGCCGCGAACTGGCCCGGGAACTGGGTGCCGACGAGGTGCTGGATCCGGCCGCGGCCGATACGGTCACCGCGATCGGCGAACTCACCGCGGGTGGCGCGACGCATGCCCTGGACACCACCGGGTCGCCGAAGGTGCTGGCCGACGCCTTCGCGGCGCTGGGCACCGGCGCCACTGTCGTCGCGGTCGGGCTCGGCGCGGGCGTCCCGCGGATCGACGTGCGCGATCTGGTGTTGAGCGGGAAAACAGTTCGCGGCTGCCTCGAGGGTGACGCCGAACCGGCCACCTTCATCCCGCGGCTGCTCGATCTGTACACCCGCGGGCTGCTCCCGGTGGACCGGTTGGTAACCCGCTTCTCGTACACCGAGATCGACAAGGCCCTCGCCGCTCAGCGTGCGGGTGCGGTGATCAAACCGGTGCTCACCTGGTAGCGATCGGCCCGCCCTCGGCGTCCACGGAATCGAACTGCCCCAGCGGGAGGTCGCCGCCCGGCCGCCGGCCCACCGCGGCGGTCCCGGGGGAGCACGCCGGAGGGTGGGCGTGTCGAGGCCGTCTTGTGACAGTCCGGTGACCCCGGCGGTGAAGCGCCCGTTCGATCCGCTGAAACGGATGCCGATCGATAGCGGGGAGGTGCGGGACGGTGCGTGTCGCGTGCACGACACGCCGTCTTCTACCGGCCCGACCAGAATATTTCGGTGAGTTCTGTCCCATCGTGCTCCGATTTGCGCTTCAATAACCGGTCGGGTTCGGCTTTACGGAATCGGCATTCGCCGCCACCGCATGTACCGGCATCCGAGAGGGGCACGACCAGATGAGCATGATCCTCACCGCACTGCACGACGGCCTTCCGGCACTGCACGACCACTACGCCGTACTCGCCCAGCTGGGCGATCCCAGCCCGGAAGCGCCTCCACTGTCGGACAAGATCGTCCAGATGACCAGGTACCTCACCTGGTTCGTCCTGCTGTCCGGTGTCACCTCGATAGTGTTCGGCGGCGGCAAGTTCGCCTGGGAGAAGTGGAACGGTGGCACGCTCACGGCCCCGAAGCAGATCGCGGGCGCCATGGCCGGCGGCGCGGTGGCGACCAGCGCGGGGACGATCATGAACGCGATCATGGGTTAGCGCCCGGCGAGTTCGGCCGCCGGGCGAGGGCTCGGAGGGCGTATCGGCCGGCTCCACCGAGGAGTTCGGTTGCGCCGAGAGCCTGCGGTGGGGGCCCGTCCGGCGGCCCGATGTCGGACTCGGGCTGTGGGGTCCGGTCCGCGGGCGTCGGTGCACTGGTTGCCGCCGGTCGCGCCGACGGTGGCCGTCTCGGGTACCCGCCCCGCCCGCTCGCACCGGTGTCTCCGTTCGGCCCGGCACCCGGGCCGGCGCGGTGTCGAAATAGCGGTCGTGCGTCAGGGCCGTACCGAGCGCCCCGGCCGGCCGCGCGGTGTGCCCGCGGTGGTCGCCGAGACCGCCGCACGCGGCGCGAACCTGCGCTGGGTCGACGACGACCATATGGCCGTAGTGTGGCACCGTCCGGTGCAGGTCGGCTCCACCGTGTGTGCCATGCCCTCATGGTGTCTCCGGCACCGCGGCGGCCCGGAGGCCGCGCGGAACCCGCTGTGCCGTGGGCGCGACTCAGGGGGCGGTCCGCGGCGTGAGTCCGGTGAGCGCGGCGATCGGTGCGGTGAGTGCCCCGGCATCCAGGACCGTCCCGATCGTGAGTGCGTGCAGCAGGGTGCCGTCGAGGTATATCGCGACGGCGCGGGCGGCGACGGGCCCGGCGTGCGGGGTGAGGATTTCGACGAGCCCGTCGAACCAGACCCGCGCCGGCGGGCGCAGTTCGGGGAGCCGGGCCGCGGCGAGGTAGAGCTCGTTCACGGTGAGCAACTGCTCGGGCCGGGCCAGACAGTCGGCGGTGAGCGCGGCCAGGGTCGCGGGTAGGTCTTCGCTGTCGCCGAGCGCCTCCGACCAGCCCCGCAGAACTTCGCGGGTGACTTTCGCGGTATCGGCGAGCGCGGCCGCGGTGAGGTCGGCCAGATCGGCGAAGTAGTAGGTCGTCGACCCGACCGGCACCCCGGCCTCGGCGGCGACGAGGCGGTGGGTGAGCCCGGCGATTCCGTGCACCGGTATCAGGACGCGGGCGGCATCGAGAATGCGCTGGCGGCGATGGGGATCGCGGGGGTTCAATGGGCGCCCGCGAGATTGAGGGTGACCACTCCCGCGACCACGAGGGCGACCCCGGCGATCTTGGCGGCACTGAGCGATTCGCCGAGGAACAGCGCACCGATGATGACGATCAGGGTGGTGCCCAGGCCGGACCACACCGCGTAGGCGAAGCCGACGTTCATCCCGCGCGCGATGGCCTGGGCGAGCAGGACGAAGGCGAGCGCGTAGGCGGACAGCGAGGCGATCGTGGGCCACGGTCTGGTGAACCCCTCGGTGGCCTTCAGCAGGCTGGTGCCCACGAGTTCCGCGACGATGGCCGCCCCGAGCAGTGCCAGCGACATGGCCGAAACCTCCATTTGTGTACTTCTGTACATGGACAAAGGTACACAATCGCGGAGTGCGGCGGGCCGGCAGCGGTTTCGGCCGCCTCGGGCCGCCCGGGTCCGACCGCGCGACCTCAGGCGGGGCGGCGGCGCCGGACGAGCAGCAGCAGGAGGACCACGACCGCCGCGCCGAGCCCCAGCAGCAGCTGCCGCTCGGCGGTGACCCCGGCCGCCGCCATCAGATCGATGGGTTCGGCGGACGGGCGGGGCGTGATGCGGGTGACCGGTGCGGGCCCGGGCTCGGGTGCGGTTTCCGCGGGCGCTGCCGGGGCGGACGCTGCGGGCGGCGCGGCGGCCGGCGCCGCGGCGGTGATCTCGGCGGCGAGATTGTCGGCGAAGATGCCGATGAGGCTGCCCGCCACATCGGCGAGTGCACCACGGCCGAACTGGGCCGGTTTGCCGGTGATCGCCAGATCGGTGTCCACGAATACGTCGGTGACACCATCGGATTCGACCAGCCGGCAGGTGATCACGGCCTTGGCGGTGCCGTTGCCGCGGGCTTCCCGGCCGCCGCCCTCGAGCACCGCCACCTTCGCGGACTCGTCCTGGGAGACGACCTTGATGATGCCGTGGTAGGTGAGTCCCACCGGACCCAGTTTGACCTTGATCTTGCCGTGGAAATCGTCGCCGTCCCGGGAGGTGAGGACGGCGCCGGGCACACACGGCGCGATCCGCTCCAGATCCAGCAGGACGGGCCAGGCATCCGCGGCGGGCACGGGAATCCGGAAGGTGTTCTCGAGTTTCATACACGGTCCTCGGCGTCGGCCCCGGCCCGCGGGGTCCCGGGGGCTTCGGTGCGGAGGGTGGTGGCGGCGTCCCGTACCGCGCGGAGGATTCCCTGGTAGCCGGTGCAGCGGCAGATGTTGCCGGACAGTGCCTCCCGGATCTCGTCGTCGCCGGGATCGGGTGTCTCCCGGAGGAAAGCGGTCGCGGAGACCACGAAACCCGGTGTGCAGAATCCGCACTGGAGGCCGTGATGGTCCCGGAAGGCCTGCTGGACGGGAGAGAGGGTGCCGTCGGTATCGGCCAGACCCTCCACGGTGGTCACCTCGGCCCCGTCGGCCTGCACCGCGAAGACCAGGCACGCCCGCACCGCCGCCCCGTCGAGCAGTACCGAACACGCCCCACAGACCCCGTGTTCACAACCCAGGTGGGTGCCGGTGAGGCCGCAGGTCTCGCGGAGATAGTCGGCCAGGGTGCGGCGCGGGGAGATCCGGTCGCGGCGTCTCACCCCGTTCACGACCACCGAGATCTCGATATCAGTCATTGCTCGCCTCCTCTACCGCGCGCTTCCAGGCCCGCGCGACCATGACCGCTCCGATCCGGCGCCGATAGTCGGCGGAGCCGTGGATGTCGGCCGGTATCGAATTCAGGCCCGCGGTCACCGCGTGCCCGAGTTCGGCGGCGTCGACGGCGGTGGCCGGGCGACCGATCAGCTCGGCTTCGGTCGCGGTGGCCCGCATCGGGGTGGCCGCCAGGCCGATGAGTCCCAGAGCGGCTTGTTCGATCCGGGAATCGGCATCGAGCCGCACCGCGACCACCGCTCCGGCCATGGCGAAATCACCGGCGCGACGGGCGAACTCCTCGATCGCGAAGCCGGTCCGGCCCCGCCAGACCGGAAAGCTCACCCCGGTGAGCAGTTCGTCGGATTCCATGGCAGTGGTCCACATGCCGGTGAAGTACTCCGTGGCCGCAATTGTGCGTTGCCCGCGAGGGGACAGGGTGTGCATCCGCGCGCCGAGCGTGAGCGCCACGGCCGGGTACTCGCCGGCGGCGTCGGCGTGGGCGATCGCACCGCCGAGGGTGCCGCGATTGCGGATCTGGAAATGACCGATCAGCGGAGTCGCCCGGTGCAGCAGGGGGACGTCTCGGCGGATCACGGCGTCGCGGCCGACCGCGGCGTGCGTGGTGCCCGCCCCGATCCACACCGTGTCGCCGCGGGGTTCGATACCCCGTAACTCCTCCAGTTTCCGCAGATCGACCAGATGGTCGAAGACGGCGAGCCGCAGCGCCAGCATCGGCACCAGACTCTGGCCGCCCGCGAGGATCTTGGCTTCGTCGCCGAGCTCGGCGAGCAGGGCCACGGTCTCGGCCGCGGTGGCGGGCGCGTGGTATTCGAAGGCGGCGGGTTTCATGCGGTGACCTCCGGTGTGCCGCTCGCCTCGATCATCGCGACGATGCGGGCGGGGGAGAGGGGCAGCCGGTCGATCTCGACACCGAACGGTGCGAGCGCGTCGGCGACCGCGTTGAGTACCGCCGGTGTCGACCCGATGGCGCCGCCCTCGCCGACACCTTTGAACCCGCCGGGCCCGGTGCTCGGTGTCTCGATATGGCCGAGCTCGATCTCGGGCACCTCGGTCGCGGTGGGCAGCAGGTAGTCCAGGAACGTGGTGGCCACGGGGTTGCCGGCGTCGTCGTAGGCGAGGTGTTCGTAGAGGGCGCCGCCGATGCCCTGGACGGTGCCGCCGTAGATCTGGCCCTCCACGACATTCGGGTTGATCATCGGCCCGACGTCCTCGCTGACGACGAAGCGCAGCAGTCGCACGTGCCCGGTCTCGATATCGACCTCGCAGGTGCACACATGGGTGGCGTTGGCCCAGATCATCAGCTGATCGGCGCGGTGGCGGCCGGTGGCCTCCAGTCCCGGTGGTACGCCGGGCGGGAGCAATTCGGTCCGGTAGTAGGCGATCTGCGCGATCTCGGCCAGCGACAGGGAGTTCCCGGAATCCGGGACGCCGGCCCGGCCGTCGGCGAACTCCACCTCTTCGACGGCGACACCGAGCTGTTTCGCCGCGATCGCGACGATCCGTTCGCGCAGCACCTGTGCGGTCTGCCCGATGGCACCCGCCGCCATCGAACCCGACCGGCTGCCGTTGGTTCCGCCACCCTGCGGGGCGACCGCGGTGTCACCCTGGATCGTCTGCACATCGGCGATATCGATACCGAGCGCGTCCGCGGTGAGCTGGATCGCGGTGGTCTCCAGGCTGTTACCGGCCGACCCGCCCGACAGGTAGACGTTCACCTTGCCGGTCGGCGCGATCCGGATGGTGGCGCCCTCGGTGCTCAGGAACGGGGTGGCACCGGTGGTGGGCTCCACATAGGTGCAGGTGCCGACGCCCAGGTAGCGGCCCTCGGCGCGGGCGGCGGCCTGTTCGGCCCGGAAGGCGTCGTAGTCGAGAATCTGCAGCGCCTGCTCGAAGGTCTCGCGCGGTGAGGCGTCGGAGTAGGGCATCCCGTTCGGGTTGGCCACCGGCATCTCGCTGTGGCCGAGCATGTTCCGGCGGCGCAGCTCGACCGGGTCCAGACCGAGGCGGCGGGCGGCGGTGTCCAGCAGCAGTTCCCGGGAGACCGATTCGAACTGCCACGGACCACGATAGGCCACCCGGCCCACCGTGTTCGAGTAGTAGGAAGCCGTACTGAAACCGGCTTCCGGTACCCGGTAGGGCCCCGGGAAGAGCATGCCCACCGCGATCGAGGAGGTCAGCGGCGAGGGGATCGGATAGGCCCCGACATTCTGGACGTGCTCGAGGGTGGCGGCGAGAATATGGCCCTCCTCGTCGAAGGCCATGGCGACCTCACCGTGTTCGTGGCGGGCCATACCGGCCGCCATCAGGCTCTCCTGCCGGTCCTCGATCCATTTCACCGCGTGCCGGACGGTGCGGGCGGCCAGCATCACGCACGTCTCCTCGCGCTGCGGCGCGACCTTCTGGCCGAAACCGCCACCGGTATCGCGCACGATGACCCGGACCCGGTGCTCGTCGATCCCGAGCAGCCGGGAGCAGAAGCCGCGGACCTCGTGCGGTGACTGGGTGGAGATCCAGATCGTCATCTCCCCGGTGGGCGCGGTCCATTCCGCCACCACGCCGCGGGTTTCCAGCGGCACCGGCGCGTAGGCCTGCTGATGGATGGTCTGGCGGACCACGTGCGGGGCGGCGTCCATGACGGCGGCCAGGTCGGCGGGTGCCCGTCCGGCCAGGCCGCCCGCCGAATTACCGGCGTGCTCGGCGTGCACGAGTTCGCCCGTGGTGGCGGCGGTTTCGTAGTCGACCACGGGTTCGAGCGGGTCGTAGTCGACGATCACCATTTCGGCGGCATCCTCGGCGAGGTACCGGTCGGTCGCCAGGACCAGCACCACCGGATCGCCGACGAAGCGCACCTCGCCCTCGGCCAGCGGCGGGCGGGGTACCTCCGGGAAACCCGGAGTATCCAGTGCGTAGGAGATCTCGCCGACCCGCGGATTGAGATCCGCCGCGGTGTAGACGGCGACGACTCCGTCGAGCGCGGCGGCCTCGGCGGTATCGATCGCGGTGATCCGGGCCCGGGGCAATGGGCTGCGGACGAAGCAGGCGTGCACCATACCGGGGCGGGTGATGTCGTCGACGAAGGTTCCGGCGCCGGTCAGCAGCCGCAGATCTTCGACTCGGGGTACCCGGGCGCCGACGGCCGTCGTTTTCTCGGTGGTGCTCATCGTCGGCTCCGTCGCGTCGGAATGTGGTGGGGGGCGCTGCGAGACAGCCTGATTAGACCCATCCGGCCGTTCCTCCGTTCGCGGGATGTCACGGGCACCGGCCACGGGGCGGCCGGGTGTCGGCACGCCGATGCTGAGCACTTGTTTAGCATCGGCTTTCCAGCAGTGTCAATACAGGATATGTCGTTTTCAAGAATTGCAATATCGATTTGCGGAAGTGATATTCTTGCATGGTGATCCCGGTCGTACGTCACGCTGCCGAGCGGAGGTAGAGCTATGCGCGACCTGGCCGCGCACCTGGCCCGATGGCATGCCGAGGGTGCCACCTACGCGGTGGCGACCGTGGTGGCGGTCCGGGGGAGCGCCCCGCTGCCGCCGGGGGCGGCCATGGCGGTCGATGGGGCGGGCGCGGTCCGCGGCAGTCTGTCGGGTGGCTGTGTGGAGGGCGCGGTATACGAATTGTGCACGCGGGTCCTGGCCGCAGGGGAGCCGGCGCGACAGACCTTCGGCTACAGCGATGCCGACGCGTTCGCGGTCGGTCTGACCTGTGGGGGTGAGCTCGATGTCTTCGTACAGCGGATCACGCCCCCGCAGTACCCGGTGGTCGAGGCCGCGCTCGACCCGTCCCGGCCCGTGGCGTTGGTCCGCGACCTCACCACCGCGGCACTGGCGGCGGTGACCGCCGAATCGGTGCTCACCGACGGCGGGGGCTGGCCCGATCCGGCGGTGGAGCAGGCGCGCGCGCTGCTCCACCGCGGAGCGAGTGGCCTGCGGACGATCGGGTGCGGCCCGGCGGCCCGGGACATTCTCGTCACCGCGTACGCCGCGCCCCCGCGGCTGATCGTCTTCGGCGCGAATGTCTTCGCGGCCGCGCTCTGCCGGGTCGGGAAGCTGCTGGGCTATCACGTCACGGTCTGCGAAGGGCGGGCGGCCTTCGCGGAGCGGGCCCGGCTACCGGAGGCCGACGAGGTGGTCGCCGACTGGCCGCACCGCTATCTCCGGGCCACCCCGGTGGATTCCCGGACCGTCCTGTGTGTGCTCACCCATGACCCGAAGTTCGATATTCCGGTGCTGGTCGAGGCGCTGCGCCGACCGGTCGCCTATATCGGCGCCATGGGTTCGCGCCGCGCGGACATCGAGCGGCGCGCCCGGCTGCGCGAGGCCGGTGTCACCGCGGAACAGCTCGCGCGGCTGCGCTCGCCGATCGGGCTGCAACTGGGCGGCCGGACGCCGGAGGAGACCGCCCTGGCCATCGGCGCGGAGATCGTCGCGCTGCGCCACGGCGGGTCGGCGCGCGCGCTGTCGGGCACCGGGCGGCCGATCCACGCCGTCGCGCCGGAGCGGCGGGAAACCGACGCGGTGCCTGCCGCCGATCAACGTGTGAGATCCGCTGGGGTGTCGACATCGTCGGGCGAACCGGTTCCGTCACACGGTACCTGCTGAACGAGTGCGGAATGGGCGGCCAGGAATCCACGCGCGCCGATATCGCCGACCGCTTCGGCCGTCACCGCCGCGAAATGTTCGGCGCCGAGCAGCACCGGATGTCCGGGGCGGCCGGCGTAGGTGGCGGTCGCCAGCCGGGCGCCGCAGGTGAGCAACCGGCGGACGGCTTCGGCGCCGAGCCACGGCATATCGACCGGGACGACCACGGCCGCGGTCTCGTGGACGGCCGCCAGGCCGGTGGTCAGCGAGGACCCCATCCCGGTCGCCCATCGCGGGTTGTGCACCACCGTGGCCCCGCGCACTCGCAGCTCCACCGCGCCGGATACCACGACCACCCGGGCGCAACCCCCGTCACGCAACAGGCGCACCGCCCGGTCGACCAGCCGTTCGCCCTCGAACAGCACCTCGGCTTTGGGCCTTCCGAAACGCCGTCCGGCGCCCGCGGCGAGTACCAGTCCCGCGGCGCCGATTCCTGCGGTCACATCGTCCATTCCGAGAGCCTCACCGATGATCAGTTGCCGGGGGGATCGATACCCAGCAGGGCCGTCTGTACCTGGTGCAGCCGGTCCACGTCACCGCGCAGGCCGGTCACATTGTCCTGGTATAGGAATGCCTCGCCCAGGCGCACCAGGGAGTAGGCGAGCAGCGACCGTTCCAGCTGGGGTGTATATCCGTCCTGTTCCTCGGCCCGGGTGATGAGCTGCTCCACCGCCGCGAGGATGCGCGGCTGGACCGGGCCGTAACTCGAGGTGAGGATGCGCAGGCCGGCCAGCGGTTCGTTCTCGAAGTACTGGCGGAACGGTTCGTTGCCGGCCATCCAGCGGTTGACCCGGTCGAGCACGCTGAGGATGCGCCGGGCGCCCGATTCGCGCCGGCGAGCGTCCGCGCGTTCGATGAGGGATTCGAATTCCCCGGCCAGTACGGCGCCGAGGACGCCGTCGCGAGATCCGAACCAGCGGTAGATGGAGGCGCGGCTCAGTTTGAGCTGGGCGGCGATCGCCTGGATATCGACCCGTTCCCCGGCCAGGAAAGCCTGCCGGGCCAGTGCTACTACTTCTTCCCGGGTGGCCGAGGCCGGGCGGCCGGGAGGTCGGGAAGTGCGGCTCACGGTGGTCACCACGTTATGGTACACACAATGATCCGTGTATCTAAAACGGTGACGGCCCGGCCGTGCGGTATCGAGTGTAGAGCGGGTCAGACCGGCTGGGTCAGTGGGGATCGCGCCGACCACCGGCCGTCCTCCCGGATGACCCGCACCGGATGATCGAACGCCGCGGAAATATGTGCGGTGGTGATGGTTTCGTCCGCCGGGCCCGCCGCGACGGTCCGTCCGTTCGCGATCAGCAGCGCATGGCCGGTCGTCGTCGGCAGCTCCTCGAGATGGTGGGTCACCAGTACCGACGCGAGTTCGGGGTAGGTCCGGTCCAATGCGTCGATCGTGTGCAGCAACTGTTCGCGGGCCGCCACATCCAGCCCGGTGGTCGGTTCGTCGAGCAGCAGCAGGCGTGGCGCGGTGATCAGCGCGCGAGCGATGAGCGTCCGTCCGCGTTCCCCCTGGGAGAGGGTGAACCACGAGCGTTCGGCTTTCGCGGCCATCCCCACCGCGTCGAGGGCGTCCGTCGCCGCCGCGATCTGGTCGGCGGTAGGTGTCCAGCGCAACGGGGTGTCCACCGTCCCGGTGAGTCCGGTCAGCACCACATCGCGCACCGGGAGCGGTGAGCGCAGCGGATGCCGCGGGTCGACGTGTCCGATGGAGCGCCGCAGCCGCTGGAGTTCGACGCGGCCGAGCTGCTCCCCGAGGACGCGTACGGTGCCGGTGGTCGGATGGGTGACTGCTCCGCAGAAACCCAGCAACGTACTCTTCCCCGCGCCGTTCGGCCCGAGCAGGGCCCAGTGTTCACCGGCGCGCACCGTCAGCGAGATCCCGTCGATGATCTGGTTGCCGTCGCGCCGGAAAGTGACCTCGGTCAGTTCCAGAACGGGGGTGGTCACGAGAAGGCCTCCTTGATGGCGCGCAGATGGTCCCGGCTGAGCGCGGCCGCGGCGTCCGGGTCGCGGGCGGCGATGGCGGCGGCGAGCCGCTCGTGCGCCGCGTGGTCGGCGGGTGGGGACGGCACCGGGCGGATGTGCAGCATATCGATCATCGCGACCCGCAGCCGAGGCAGGAAGGTGTCGAAAAGCTGGATGAGTATGTCGTTGTGCGCGGCCACGATCACGGCGCGGTGGAACGCCGTATCGGCATCGACATGCTCGGGAACCGACAGGCCCGGGGCCGTGCGGCCGGCCAGAGTGCGGCGGATCGTCCGCAGGTCGGCGGGAGTGCGCCGATGGGCGGCCAGGGCGGCGGCCTCGGTCTCGATGGCCATCCGGGCTTCTATCACCGCGGCGATGGTCGCGCGCCGCACGACGATATCCCAGTCCTCGGCGATATCCAGGGCGGTGACGAAAACGCCGGCGCCCTGCCGGCTGCTGAGCACCCCGCGGCCCGCGAGTTCGCGAATCGCCTCGCGCAGTGTCGAACGCCCGACTCCGAGCTGGGCCGCGAGGGTGGTCTCGCCCGGGAGCCGATGGCCGAGCGGCCACTCGCCGGCCCGGATGCGTGCCAGCAGCAGATCGGCCGTCTGTTCGGCCAGCGGGTGCCGTCGCACCTGGGAAACCATATCGAACCTCGCTACTTGTCTGAGGAGTCGTGTACAGTCTGCCACATGTCGCACCCGGAGCTTCTCCTCGACCGCCACGGCGGGGCCTGAACGATCGGCCACCCCGCCGTGGGGTTGTCGTCGGCCGGTCACCGTCACGGAACGGCCGCACGCACAGGAAGACCGGGCAACGCCCCATGTCCACACAGACCCACCCCACCATCGACACTCCCGCCGGCGCGGTGCCCCGCGACGCGCCGCAGTGGTACCGGCAGCGGCACTCCCGGCTGCCCTCGTATCGGTACCGCGACATCTACGACCGGGTGGACGTCCCCGTCACCGAACGCCACTGGCCGCAGGCCCGGATCGAGCGCGCGCCGCTCTGGGTCCCGGTGGACCTGCGCGACGGTAATCAGGCCCTGGCCGAGCCGATGGACCCGGAACGCAAGATGCGGTTCTTCACCATGCTCGTCGCCATGGGGTACAAGGAGATCGAGGTCGGCTACCCGTCGGCCTCCAAGGCCGATTTCGATTTCGTCCGGATGCTCGCCGATACCGGTGCGGTTCCCCAGGATGTGACCCCGGTGGTGTTCACTCCCGCTCGGCGCGATCTCATCGCGCGGACCGTCGATTCGGTACGCGGGATGGACAACGAGGTGGTGATCCACCTGTACACCGCCACCGCGCCGATATGGCGCGACACCGTGCTCGGCAAGGACGCCGGTGCCGTCCGCGAGCTGATCCTGGCCGGCGCGCGGGATGTCCTCGAATTCGCCGCCGACCTGCCCCGTGTGCGCTTCCAGTTCTCCCCGGAGGTGTTCAACCAGACCGAACCCGGATATGTGCTGGAACTCTGCGACAGCGTCACCGAACTGTGGGACGCCACCCCGCAGCGGCCGGTGACCCTGAACCTGCCGGCCACCGTGGAGATCGCGACTCCCAATGTCTACGCCGATCAGATCGAGTACATGCACCGCTCGCTCGGCCGCCGCGACAGCGTGATCCTGTCGGTGCACCCGCACAACGATCGCGGTACCGGCGTGGCCTGTGCCGAACTGGCGGTGCTGGCCGGCGCGCAGCGGGTGGAAGGGTGTGTGTTCGGCAACGGCGAACGCACCGGCAATGTCGATATCGCCACGCTCGCGTTGAATCTGCACGCCCAGGGCGTGGACCCGATGATCGATTTCTCCGATATCGACGAGATCCGCCGCACGGTCGAGTACTGCACCCGGCTGCCGGTCCACCCGCGCCATCCCTACGTCGGCGACCTGGTGCACACCGCGTTCTCCGGTACCCACCAGGACGCGATCAAGAAGGGGTTCGCCGAGCACCGGGCCCGGGCGGCCGCGACCGGACGCCCCGAACGCGAGATCGAATGGCGGGTACCGTATCTGCCCATCGATCCGGCCGATATCGGCCGCAGTTACGACGCCGTGGTCCGGGTCAACTCGCAGTCCGGAAAAGGCGGTATCGCCTACCTGCTCGCCACCGAACACGGGCTGGACCTGCCGCGCCGGTTGCAGATCGATTTCGCCGGCCGGGTGCAGGGCCATGCCGACGGGACCGGGGGTGAGGTGAGTGCCGCCGAACTGCGCGCTCTCTTCGACGAGGCCTATATCGATGCCACCGAGCCGCCGGAGGTGCAACTGAAGGATCTGCGCGTGGCGGGTGCGGAGGACAGGCCGACCGTCGCGGTCGGTCTGATGGTCGGTGGGCTGGCCTACGACAGTGAGTACGCGGGCGCCGACCGGTTGGCGGCGGTGGTCGCGGCTCTCGCGGCGGCGGGGCGGGAGATCGAGGTACTGAGCCTGACCGGGCACCCCGTCGCCGGTCACGCGATCGCCTATCTCGAGTACCGGCGCGGCGGGTGGACCGGATGGTCCTGCGCGTACGGCGATTCGGTGGAAGCGGCCGCAGTGGCGGCGGTGCTGCGCGCGGCCGGCAGCCCCGCCTGAGACCGGCGGGGGTCAGTCGCCGGTACGCCCGTCGATCCGTTCGCGCAGCAGGTCGGCGTGCCCGTTGTGGCGGGCGTACTCCTCGATGAGATGCAGATATACCCAGCGCAGGCTGTATTCGGTGCCATTGGGGTGACGACAGCGGTGGTCGAGCCCGAGCTCGGCCACCGCCGCGTCGGCCAGCTGTGTCTCCCGGTGGTAGACGGCGAAATCGGCGGCCGGGTCGGCGGATCCGGCATTGTCGATATCGCCGTCGGGGTCGGCGGCCGAACAGTAGAGGTAGTCCAGCTGTTCACCGGCCGCGGCCATCCGCAGCCAGCCGCGTTCCACCTCGGCCAGATGCCGCACCAGGCCGAGCAGGGACAGCGCGGACGGGGGCGCGCTGCGGTAGGCGAGCCGGGTGGCGTCCAGACCGGCGCATTTGCCGAGCAGTGTCTGCCGGTGGTGATCCAGCCAGGACTGCAGCATCGGGCGTTCCGGTCCGGTGGACACGGTCGTGGCGCGGTGCACGGCGGGTGCGATCCAGCTCATGTGGTCACCGTATCGGCGGGCGCCACTTCTTTTCCGATGTGGCGGGCGGCCCGCCCGGACTCAGAACCAGTTCTCGCGCATATCGAGGGTGGTGGTGTCGAGGTCGGCGAGGAGGTCCAGTTGCGGGGCGGTGCGCGGCAGCTCGTGCCGGAAGAAATAGCGGGCGGCGTGCCGTTTCCCGTCGTAGAAGTCACCGTCGCGACCGTGCGCGGCGACCGCCTGCGCCAGCCAGATCCAGGCCACCACATGATGGCCGAACGCCTCCAGGTAGACCGAACTGTTGGCCAGCGCGACCTCGATATCACCGGCGGCGAACAGCCCGCCGGTGACCGTGACCAGCCGGCTCCAGGACTTGTCGAGCCGGTCGGCGAGGTCGGCGGTCTCGCCGCCGAGTTCGCGGGCGGCCGCGAGGGTTTCCCGGATTCTGGTGTCGAGTTCGCGCAGGCTCGCACCCGACTGCTGGGTCACTTTGCGGCCCAGTAGGTCCAGGCCCTGGATGCCGTGGGTGCCCTCGTGGATGGGGTTGAGCCGGTTGTCGCGATAGTGCTGTTCGACGTTGTATTCGCGGGTGTAGCCGTAACCGCCGAGGACCTGGATGGCGAGATCGTTGGCGGCCAGGCACCACTGGGACGGCCAGCTCTTGGCGATCGGAGTGAGGATGTCCAGCAGCAGGGTGAGCGCGCGGCGTTCGTCGTCGGACCCGGCGGTCCGCTGTTCGTCGATGAGCCGTGCGCAGTACAGCACCAGCGCCAAGCCGCCCTCGGCGTAACTCTTCTGCGCCAGCAACATCCGTTTCACATCGGCGTGTTCGATGATCGGGCGCTGCGGGGCGCCCGGGTCGGCGGCGCCCTTGGTGCGGCCCTGGGGACGGTCCCGGGCGTACTCGAGCGATTCGAGGTAGCCGGTGTAACCGAGGGCCGCGGCGACCAGCCCGACTCCGCAGCGGGCTTCGTTCATCATGTGGAACATGTACTTCAGCCCCTGGTGCGGTGCGCCGACCAGGTAACCGACCGCACCTGCGGAGCCGTCGGGAGTCCAGCGGCCCTCGCCGAAGTTGAGCACGGTGTTGACGGTGCCGCGGAAACCCATCTTGTGGTTGAGCCCGGCCAGCGCCACATCGTTGCGCTCGCCGCGGGTACCGTCCTCGTTCACCAGATACCGGGGCACCACGAACAGCGAGATGCCCTTGGTGCCCACCGGCCCACCCGGGATCTTGGCGAGTACCAGATGCACGATGTTGTCGCCGAGTTCGTGATCGCCGCCGGAGATCCACATCTTGGTGCCGAAAACCCGGTAGGTGCCGTCGTCGCGCGGTTCGGCCCGGGTGACGATATCGGCGAGCGAGGAACCGGCCTGCGGTTCGGACAGGCACATGGTGCCGAAGTAGCGCCCTTCCAGCATCGGCGGGACGAAACGCCGCACCAGTTCTTCCTCGGCGTGCGCGATGAGCAGATTGGCGTTGCCGATGGTGAGCAGCGGGTAGGCGCTGGTGCCGGGGTTGGCGGCGTGGAACCAGGCGAAGGCCGCCTGGGCCACCGCGGCCGGGAGTTGCGCGCCGCCCAGTTCCGCGTCCATGGTGGCTCCGACCATGCCCGCGTCGGCGAACGCGGTCAGGGCGCTGCGCACTTCCGGGATGATGGTGACCGTCTCGCCGTCGAAGGTGGGTTCGTGGGCGTCGTTGAGCTTGTTGTGGGTGGCGAAGTACCGGGTGGCCAGCTGTTCGCTCAGGTCGAGGACGGCGTCGAAGGTCTCGCGCGAGTGGTCGGCGAAGCGCGGCCGCCCGGTCAGGTCCTGCACCGCGAGCCATTCGTAGAGCAGGAACTCGAGGTCGCGCCGGGACAGCAGAGTAGACCGCATAACCACCCTTTCGGTACAAGTTCTCGCCAGAGTATCAAATACCGGGCGGCGGCCGGTGCCCGCGGACTACGCCTCACCAGCGCCGCCGAACGGCTCGGAGGGTAGTCGTCCCGGCCGGGGAGCGGTCCGGAAACGTAAATGTGCCCGATCATTCCTCGGCGCCTCGGGCCGAACGGGACGAGATGGCGGTAGGCAGGGCCGGGTTACGCGGCGGTCTCCGCGATGAGGTCGGCTCGATGTCGCCGGGGCGCTCGCCCCGCGGGCCGGCACTCGCGCGGTGCCGGAAAACGACCGGCCGAGATCCCGCCCCGGCCGGTGCGGGATGACGATGTCATCCCGCACCGGGCCGCCGATCCGGCTCGCCGGAACTCCGGAGCCGCCGCGCGAAGTCCGCGTGGTTGCCTTCGTGCCGGGTCCGGCGGCCCAGCGGTTGGTCCTCCTCGAGTGAGGATGTGATGTCAGGCGGTGTGCAGCGCCTCGCGCAGGACCGCGACGGCCTGGGCGATCGCGGCCCGGGCGGCCTGGGTCCCGTGCATCGAGTTGACCATGACGAAATCGTGCACGATGCCGCCGTAACGGGTCTGGGTCACCGGAACCCCCGCGTCCCGGAGCTTGCCCGCGAACGCCTCACCCTCGTCGCGCAGGACATCGGCCTCGGCGGTGATCACCAGGGCGGGCGGCAGACCGGTGAGCTGCTCGCGGGTGGCGCGCAGCGGGGAAGCGGTGATCTGCGCCCGGTCGTCCTCGCTGGTGGTGTATTGGTCCCAGAACCATTTCATGCCCTCGCGGGTGAGGAAGTAGCCCTCGGCGAACTGCCGGTAGGAGCCGGTATCGAACGCGGCATCGGTCACGGGATAGAACAGCACCTGCTGGACGAAGGAGATATCCCCGCGCTCCTTGGCCATCAGGGTCAGCGCGATGGCCATATTGCCGCCGACCGAATCACCCGCGATCGCGATCCGCGCGGGGTCGAGGCCCTTCTCCGCGCCGTGCGTGCTCACCCACTGGGCGACCCGGTAGGACTGCTCGTTGGCGACCGGATAGCGCACGTCGGGGGAGCGGTCGTACTCGGGGAAGACGACGGCCGCGCCGACTCCGACCGCGAGATCGCGGACCAGGCGGTCATGGGTGTGGGCGTCGCCGAAAACCCACCCGGCGCCGTGCGTGTAGACGATCACGGGCAGGGGTCCGGTCGATCCGGGCGGGGTGACGATCCGGGCGCGCACCGAACCGGTCGGCCCGCCCTCGACGGTGATCCACTCCTCGTCGATCTCGGGTTTGTCGATCGGTGAATCCTGGACCGAATCGACGGCCTTACGTCCCTCCTCCGGCGGCAACTGATAGAGGAACGGCGGCTCCGAGGTCGCGTCGACGAACTCCTGCGCGGCCTGTTCGAGGGAGATGTTCAGTGGGTTTCCGGCCATGGTGGACAAACCTTTCGATCGATGGAGTGGTGTGGGAGTCAGGACAGTTCGGTGAGTGCGCCGGTGATGACGCCGGCGACCTCGGCGGGATGGGTGTGCATGACCAGATGCGGTGCGTCGATCTCCACGATCGAGCGCAGTGCGGCGCGGCGGTACCCGAATCGTTCGACCTCGGGATTGATGGTGTGGTCGGCCGCGGAGACGATGCCCCAGCCCGGTCTGGTCTTCCAGGCGGCGACGGTGGCCGGCTCGCCGAACGCGGCCGCCGACAGCGGACGCTGGGAGACCGCCAGCGCCCGCGCGGTGCGTGGCTCCACGCCCGCCGCGAAGATCTCCGGGAAGGCCGCGGTGTCGACCCACACATCGGTGCCCGGTTCTGTGCCGGGTTCGGCGGGAGCGGGGGTGTAGACGAGGTGGGCGGCCAGCGCGGAATCGGGGAAGCCGCCCTGCAACTGCCCGAGGCTCTCTCCTTCCTCGAGGGCGTATCCGGAGACATAGACCAGGCCGATGACATTGTCGGCCGTCCCCGCGACCGTGATGACCGCGCCGCCGTAGGAGTGCCCGGCCAGCAGGACCGGTCCGTCGATCCGTTCGACGAAGGCGCGGACCGCGTCCGCGTCGGCGGTCAGGCTGCGTCCGGCCACCGGCGGGGCGTAGACCCGGTGACCGTCGGCGAGCAAGTGCTCGATGACCGGATGCCAGCTGGACGCGTCGGCGAAAGCGCCGTGCACGAGGACGATGGTCGGTGCGAGGGGCATCGGGGTTCTCTCTGTCGCGGTGACGGCGCCGAGGATGCGCGCCGTATCGAGCTTCGACCGGACGACCCCGTTCCCGCCCCTCGCTACCGGCCGGGAAACCCCCCGATCAGGACGCGGCCGCGGTGAGTTCGGGCGCGGGAGGCGCGATCGTGCCCGTGGACCGGAACTGCTGCTGGTATTTGCGCGGCGAGATGCCGAGGCGGGCGACGAACGCGCGCCGCAGGGCTTCACTGCTGCCGTAACCCGCCGCCATGGCGGCCTCGGTGACCGTATGACCGGCGTGCAACATATCGCGCGCCACCCCGAACCGGATGAAGGCCACGTATTCGGCGGGGGAGTGCTCGAGTTCGGCGCGGAAGAGCCGGGTCAGGTGGCGGACGCTGACCCGGGCGTGGTCGGCCAGGGTGCGGACCGTATGGGGGAAGGCGGGATCCGCGCAGATCAGGTCGACGACGGTACGCACCAGCGGACTCCGGGGCAGGGGCCCGCTCAGTGAGGCCGAGAACTGCGATTGGCCGCCGGCGCGCTGCATCGGGACCACCATGAGTTGGGCGATCCGGCGGGCGATATCCGCGCCGTGATCCTCCTCCACGATCGCCAGCGCCAGGTCGATACCCGCCGCCACACCGGCCGAGCTGTACATATTTCCGTCGCGGACGAAGATCGCGTCCGGTTCCACCCTGGCCGCCGGATAACGCCGGGCCAGATCGGCCGCGTACTTCCAGTGGGTGGTGGCCCGGCGGCCGTCGAGAACCCCGAGCTCGGCCAGCACGAACGCGCCGCTGCAGATGGAGGCGAGGCGGCGGGTCTGCCAGGACAGCCGGCGGGCCGCCGCGAGGACCTCGGGCGTGACGAACCGCGAGGGCGGCAGTTCGCTCCCGGGGATGACCACGGTGTCGAAGCGACCGGCGTCGGCGGCCGCGGCGCTCACCTCGATCCGCGCGCCCAGCGAGGTCTGCACGCTGTTGCCGGCCGGGGAGACCAGCACCACCTCGTACCCGGCCACGGCCTGGTTGGCCTCGATGAACACCTCCGCCGGACCGACGAAGTCGAGGGCTTTCACCCCGTCGAAGACCAGGATGCCCATCCGCCGTCGAGGGGATTCCGCCGCGTCACACACCATGGGCGTGAGTATTCTGGAGCCACGCCTCCAGAACAAGGGATGTGGGCGATATCGCAGCAGGATTGGTACGGTGAGCGCATGGGACGGCCGCGACAGTTCGACGAGCCGCGCCTCCTGGAAGCGGCCACGGAACTGTTCTGGTCGCGGGGGTTCGACGACACTTCGGTCGGGGATGTCTCGGCGGCGACCGGTATCGGCAACGGGAGCATCTACGCGGCCTACGGCAGCAAACGCGGGCTGTTCCTGGCCGCCTTCGAGCAGTACTGCGATCGGCGCGCCCGGTTCGTCCGCGACGCGATCGTCGCCGCCCCCGGTTCCGCCCGCAATGCGGTCCGCACGCTGCTGCGCGCGGTGATCGACGACTGCGCCGGGCAGCCGGACCGGCGCGGCTGCCTGATGCTCAACAGCATCGCGCAACTGGGCCGGCGGATGCCGGAGGTCGTCGCCATCGGCAGTCGTACGACCGCGGCGATGGAAGCGGGCGTCGCCGAAGGGCTGGCCACGCGTCCGGGGGGCGATATGGACGCGGCGACTCTCTCCACGCATTGCGCCGGTGTGGTGGTGATGGCCCAGGGCCTCATCCAGCTCAGCCGGCTGGGTACCCCCGTGGAACGGCTCCGGGAGATCGCCGAGATCGCGGGCCCGACGCTGCTGGTGGCAGTGCCCGAATAATCTGTCGGGTGGAGCGCCTGTCGTGACTCATACGGTCCGCTGCAAAGCTGATTGCCGAGGAAGTGGCCAAGGACCGGTTCATCGCCGACCACCGGCAACATGACGGCGAGATCGTCGGTGTCTACCGGGTTGCGACGGTTCCCGAGCAACGGTCACAAGGCAACGCGGTCTCATGGGCACGGCGCCGGCGGCTCATCCGGACCGTCTGGCGACCTTGCTCGCCACCGCGGCCGGACCGTTGTACGAGTCGATGCATTTCGAAACAGATCGCGAAGTCACCTCGGTCCGCGCTGCGTCCTGAATCGAGCTCTGGGCGTCGCGGGTTAGTACCGGCGCGATCGCCTGCGCCTACGGCGCGCCGGTCCTCATGCGGTGCGGGTCAGGCACTCTCCTCCCGGGCGAGCAGCGCCAGGATCGCGGCGGCCATCGCGGCCGGGTCGCCGTCCTCCGGGCGCAGCACCAGCGCCGGTGCGGTCGGCGCCTCGTAGGGATCGTCGATACCGGTGAAACCACGAACCTCCCCGGCCCGGGCTTTCGCGTAGAGGCCCTTGGGGTCACGGGCCTCACACACCTCCAGCGGGGTG
Source organism: Nocardia sp. NPDC004568 (assembly GCF_040609955.1). Lineage (NCBI taxonomy): Bacteria > Bacillati > Actinomycetota > Actinomycetes > Mycobacteriales > Nocardiaceae > Nocardia > Nocardia sp. NPDC004568. The sequence continues at coordinate 144,046 of NZ_JBEXLL010000002.1, read as the reverse complement.
TCCACGAAAATCTCGACGAAGGGGATTCCCGCGGTGGCGTGGGTATCCCGTGCCCGGTCGCGGTCTGCTCGGTAAGGGCTGATGAGCGAGACGATGGCGACGGTCCCGGATTCGGCGAACAGCCGGGCGACCTCGCCCACCCGGCGGATGTTCTCGGTGCGATCGGCCGCGCTGAAACCCAGATCCGCGTTGAGGCCGTGGCGCAGGTTGTCGCCGTCGAGCAGGAACGCCGGCCGCCCCGCGGCCACCAGGCGGCGCTCGAGCTCCACGGCCACCGAGGATTTCCCGGACCCCGACAGCCCCGTGAGCCAGACGGTCAGCCCCCGGGTGGCGCGCTCGGACCGCTCCACCGCGCTCGCATGCCACACCACCCGGGAGGAGGGCAGGCTCGGCCCGGTGATCATCCCGGCGCCCACGGTATCGCCGGTGGTGTCGTCGACCAGGAGGAAACTGCCGGTAGTGCGATTGCGGCGGTAGGGGTCGAACTGCAGCGGCTGCCGGGTGCGCAACTGCACCCGGCCGATCTCGTTGAGCGACAGCGCGGTCGCGTTCTCGTCCCGGTGCAGCGTGTTCACGTCGAGCCGGTAGTCCAGCGAGCGGATCTGCGCGGGCACACTGCGGGTGGTGTGGCGGACGGTATAGGACGCGCCGGGGCGCAGCTGGGCTTCGTCGCTGAACCAGCACACCATGGTGTCCAGATCGCGGCCGACCTGCGGGCGGTTGGCGGGGCGGCAGAGCATATCGCCGCGACCGATATCGAGCTGATCGGCGAGGGCGACCGTGACCGCCTGCGGGGGGAATGCCTGCTCGAGCGGAACCCCGCCCGGACCCCAGATCCCGGTCACGGTGGTCGTGAGACCCGAGGGCAGCACGGTGATCTCGTCACCGGCCGACCAGACGCCGCTGGCGACGGTGCCCGCGTAACCGCGGAAATCCGGTGTGTGGCTGCGGATCACATACTGCACCGGCAGGCGCGCGTCGATGAGGTTGCGGTCCGAGGCGATATGCACTTCTTCCAGGTGGTGTAGCAGCGGAGTGCCCTCGTACCAGTCCATGGTGGCGCTGCGGTGCACGATATTGTCGCCGTGCAGCGCCGACATCGGGATGAAGGTCAGGTCCGCGATCTGCAAGCGGGAGGCGAACCCGGCGAATTCCTCCCGGATCTCGGCGAACCGCTGGGCCGAGTAGTCCACCAGGTCCATCTTGTTCACACACAGCACCAGGTGCGGGACGCCCAGCAGCGAGGCCAGGAAGGCGTGCCGCCGGGTCTGTTCGACCACCCCGTGCCGGGCGTCGACCAGGATGAGCGCGAGGTCGGCGGTGGAGGCGCCGGTGACCATATTGCGGGTGTACTGCACATGCCCCGGGGTGTCGGCGATGATGAATTTGCGCCGCGGGGTCGCGAAATAACGGTGGGCGACATCGATGGTGATGCCCTGTTCGCGTTCGGCGCGCAGCCCGTCGGTGAGCAGCGCGAGATCGGGGTAGTCCTGGCCACGCTCCCGGCTGGTGCGTTCCACCGCGTCGAGCTGGTCGGTGAACAGGGTCTTGGAGTCGAAGAGGAGCCGTCCGATCAGCGTGGACTTACCGTCGTCGACGCTGCCCGCGGTGGCCAGGCGCAGCAGGGTGCTCATCAGAAGTAGCCCTCTCGTTTACGGTCTTCCATCCCGGCCTCGGAGATCCGGTCGTCGGCGCGGGTCGCGCCTCGTTCGGTGACCCGCGCGGTCGCCACTTCCTCGACGACCTCGGCGGGGGTGGCGGCGGTCGATTCCACGCAGCCGGTGCAGGTGGCATCGCCCACGGTGCGGAAGCGCACCAGCGCCTCCTGGGGTTCCTCGCCGTCGAGCAGGGGCAAGAACCTGGTGTGCGCCAGCAGCATGCCGTCGCGCTGGACGACCGGGCGGCGGTGCGCGTAGTACAGCGACGGCAGGTCGATACCTTCGCTCGCGATATAGGTCCAGATATCGAGTTCGGTCCAGTTGGACAGCGGGAACACCCGGATGTGTTCGCCGGGACGGTGTTTGCCGTTGTAGAGGTTCCACAGTTCGGGGCGCTGCCGGCGTGGGTCCCACTGGCCGTACTCGTCGCGGAAACTGAAGACCCGTTCCTTGGCGCGCGCCTTCTCCTCGTCCCGCCGGGCGCCCCCGAAGACCGCGTCGAACCGGCCTTCGCGCAGGGTGCGCAGCAGGGTGGCGGTCTGCAACCGGTTGCGACTGGCGCGGGGACCGGTGTCCTCGGTGACCCGTCCGGCGTCGATATCGTCCTGGACCCGGCCGACGAGCAGGCGTAATCCGTACTTCGCGACAGCGGCGTCGCGATAGTCGATCACCTCGTCGAAATTGTGCCCGGTATCGATGTGCAGGATCGGGAAGGGGACCGGGGCCGGCCAGAACGCCTTGGTGGCCAGATGCAGCATCACCACCGAATCCTTGCCGCCGGAGAACAGCAGGACGGGACGTTCGAAGGTGGCGGCCACCTCCCGGAGGATATGGACCGATTCGGCCTCGAGTGCGGCCTGATGCGAGAGCTCGTAGGTACTCGCCGCCGACTTCGTGTGCTGGCTCACGCCTAAAAACTAGAACACGTTTCTATGCGCGGTCAACGGTTTGCCGGATGCCGCCCGCCCGCCGCGGCGGTGACCGCGTCGGCGGCGGCCACGAGCGCGGCGCCCCGGCGGGCGATCTCCGCGCCGGTGATCGGTTTTCCGACGTACATGGTGAGCACCAGTTGCTGGCGGCCGTCCGCGTCGTAGGTCGGCGCGGCGAGCAGGCTCACCGGGTGTTCTTTGCGCGGCCGCAGGTCGGAGCCCAGATAGACCCGTTCGCCGAGGGTGCTGACCAGCTCGGCGACCGCGGTGCGCAGCTCCTCGGGCAGATCCTGCCCGGCCACTCCGGCGAGCAGTGAATACAACCGGCGGCCCGCGCCGGTCATGCTCTCGACCAGATAGCCGCGCTCGCGGCATTCGGCCACGATATGGCGGAGCAGGGCCTCGTCCTGGTGTAGCGGGACGGTGGGCGCGGTGCCGCGCCAGGCGTCGAAGGCGGCCTCGGTGTCCCAGAGCACGTACATGAGCCCGACCGGCGGGGCGAACCGATAGGTGGCCCCGACCTGGACCATTGCCGGACCGGCGCTGTCCAGGACGCTGATCCGTTCGCCGACGACCGCGGAGGCGGTGCAGGTGGTGCCGTAGGCCGCGCTCAGTCGTTCCAGTTCGGGATGGGCGAGCGCGGCGATGGAGAAACTCTCCTGGGCCACCCGGCCGGCGGCGATCAGGGCCGGGCCCGGGCCGTATTCGCGGGTGCGCGGATCCCGGGTGAGGTAGCCGGCCGCGGTGAGCTCGGTGAGGATGCCCAGGCAGGTGGGCTTGGCCAGGCCCAGGCCGCGGGCCATTTCGGAGAGTCCGGTCCGGCGGCCGCGCCGGGCGACGACATAGTCGATCACCTGGACCACGCGCTGGGTGGGAGCCGACCGGCGCCCGACCTCCCGCACCTCCGAAACCTCTGCCGTCATTGACCACTCCTAGAACAGGTTCTAATCTTCTCGGTATCACAATGTACCAGGGCGGTACATATATGGAACACCGGGAGTATCGTGCTGACCCAGCCGTTCGCGGAATCGATCGCCGCCGCCGAGGAAATCATCAAGAGTGCCCCGCATATCCGCACCGCACAGGATCTCGCCGAGGGCTACGACTACCTCGCGGGCAGCATCCGCGCCGCCATCCAGATGTCGTGGGCCTTCGAACGGGACTTCCCCTTCTTCGTCCAGTCCACCGGGCCCTACACCAAGATGGGCCTGGACAACCCGGACACGCTCTACTGGCACGCCAACCTGCGGCCCGACGCCGAGTACGTGGTCACCGGCACCCGCGGCACCACCCGCGACCTGAGCTTCCAGGTACTCAACGGCAACTACTCGCCGACCGAGGTCCCCGGCGGCGAGACCGCCTTCGACGACCGATCCATCGATATCGCCGCCGACGGCAGCTACGAACTGACCCTGGGCCCCGGCCCGGGCGGCCGCAACCACATCCAGCTCGCCGCGGATTCCACCATGCTCGCGGTCCGCGAGGTCTACGGCGACTGGGCGAACGAGAAGGCCGGCACCGTCCGTATCGCCCGGGTCGACACCGTGGGCTCCGCCCCGCCCGCGATCACCTCCGACCTCATGGCGAAGCGTTACGAGGTCGCGGGCAAGATGCTGGTGTCCCGGCTGAAGACCTTCCTGGCCTTCCCCGAATGGTTCTATCTGAACCTGCCGGTCAATACGATGACCGAACCGCGGCGCACCCCGGGCGGCCTGTCCACCCAATTCTCCTCGGTCGGTCACTACGAGCTCACCGACGACCAGGTGATGATCTTGACGGTGCCGAAGTCCGACGCCCCCTACCAGGGCTTCCAGCTCGGCAGTATGTGGTATCTCTCGCTGGACTACATCAACCACCAGACCAGCCTCAATGCCGACCAGGCCAATGCCGATCCCGACGGGATGATCCGGCTGGTGATCAGCGAACGCGATCCGGGCCTGATCAACTGGATCGAGCGCACCGGCCACGATCGCGCCTATCTGCAATTCCGCTGGCAGCGGTTGTCCCGTGAGATGACGCCGGAGGACGGGCCGACCGTGGAACTGGTGTCCTTCGACGAACTGCCCGACCGGCTGCCCTATTACAAGGAATCGCGCATCTCCCCGGAGGACTGGAAGGCCCGGATCGCCGGCCGGCAGGCCGCGGTGGCGGAGAGGATGCTCGGCTGATGCTGTTGCAGGACAAGGTCGTCGTCGTCTCCGGGATCGGCCCGGGGCTGGGGCAGTCGATCGCGTTGCAGAGCGCGAAAGCCGGTGCCGATGTGGTGCTGGTATCGCGCACCGAGAAGCGGTTGCGCAAGGTCGCGGCCCAGGTCGAGGAACTCGGCCGGCGCGCGCTGGTGGTGCCCACCGATATCACCGACGATGCCGCCGCACAGAACCTCGTCGATGTCACGCGGGCGGAGTTCGGCCGGGTCGACGCGCTGGTGAACAATGCTTTCGCCATGCCGCCGATGGTCGATCTCGCCGAGGTGGCCTTCGACGACCTGCGGGCGAACCTGGAGACCAATGTCTTCGCCGCGCTACGGTTGACCCGCCTGTTCGCCCCCGCTCTCGCCGAGAGTGAGGGCTCGGTGGTGATGATCAATTCGGCGGTACTGCGGCACTCCCGGCAGCCCTACGGCCCGTACAAGATGGCCAAGACCACGCTGCTGGCACTCGCGCAGAGCCTGGCCACCGAACTTGGACCGCGCGGAATCCGGGTCAATTCCGTGGCGCCGGGCTGGATCTGGGCCGACACGCTGAAGTGGTACTTCGACTATCTGGCCCAGCAACGCGGGGTGAGCGCGGACGATATCTACACCGAGACCGCCGCCGATATCGACCTGCGCCGGCTACCCGAACCCGACGAGATCGCCGACGCGGTCGTCTTCTTCGCCTCCGCGATGTCGCGGGCGATCACCGGCACCTGTCTCGACGTGAACTGCGGCGAATTCCACCACTGAGGAGTAAGAGAAGATGATCGGCAGGGATGACGTCGGGACCATCGACGATCTGCACGCCTCCGCCACCAAGGTGGTCGGGCTCGACGATTTCGGCGACGACGACTACCGCACCGGCCTGTCGGTGCTGCTGGAGTCCTATGCACGCGACGCCGAACTCACCCCGTTCGGCAACAAGGTCAACCGCGCGATGGTGCGCGGCGCCCTGATCGCCCGGGCCCTGAGTGAAGCCGGGTGGAAGCAGTACCCTCAGCACGCCGAGCTCGCGATCGAACGACCGATCTTCGTGACCGGGCTACCGCGCTCGGGCACCACGGCGGTGCACCGCCTGCTCACGGCCGACCCCCGCCACCAGGGCCTGGAGATGTGGCTGACCGAGATGCCGCAACCCCGCCCGCCCCGGGAGACCTGGGAGCAGAATCCGGTGTTCGCGCGCCTGCAGGCCGGCTACGAGAAACATCATGTGGAGCATCCCGAATTCATGGGCGTGCACCACATCTCCGCCGATCAGGTGGAGGAGTGCTGGCAGTTGCTACGGCAGTCGGCGATGTCGGTCTCCTACGAGTGTCTGGGCTACCTGCCCCGCTACTCCGAATGGCTGCGCGAGCAGGACTGGACACCGGCCTACGCCAGGCATCGCCGGAATCTGCAACTGATCGGCCTCAACGACCCCGATCGGCGGTGGGTGCTGAAGAATCCGAGCCATCTGTTCGCCCTCGACGCATTGCTCACCGTCTATCCGGATGCCCTGGTGATCCAGATGCACCGGGTGCCGCGCACCATCGTCGCCTCGGTGTGCAGCCTGAACGAACAGGCGACGGCGGGCTGGTCGGAGAAGTTCCGCGGACCCGTGCTGGGGGCCGCGCAGCTGGACCTGTGGTCGCGCGGCGCGACAACCTTCCTCGAAGACCGGAAGAAATATCCGGCGGCGCAGTTCTGCGATGTGTACTACGAGGATTTCGTGACCGACCCGATCGGCACGGTCGAGAAGATCTACACGCAGTTCGGCATCGAGTTCACCGACGCGGCCCGGACGGAGATGACCGCTCTGCACGGCGAATCCACCTCCGGTGCGGCGCGGCCGGTCCACAAGTACTCGCTGGACGATTTCGGGTTGACGCCGGAGCAAGTGGACGCCGCGTTCGCGCCCTACCTCGACGTGCACTACCCGGGAGACGACCGGGCCTGAGCGGTTACGGCGGGCGGCGCCACGGGAAATCGAAGCCGCCGCCCGCCTGTCCGCCGTGTCCTCCGGCCGGCCGCCACCGGTCTTCCACGGCGGTGTCCGGCCGGTCCGGGATCAGGGCTGACCGGGCTTCAAGACGATGAACAGGCCGTGGGCCTCGGCGCAGAGCCGGTCCCCGTCGTGCAGGGTGGCCTTGATCCAGACCTTGCGGCCCTCTTGGCGTTCGGCCCAGGCGTGCAGCGCCAGTTCCTTGTTCAACGGTGTGATCGACCGGTAGTCCACGGTGAGCGATGCCGTCCGGGTCACCGACCCGGAGTGCGCCGATCCGGCCAGCCCCATCAGATCGTCGAAGCCCAGCGAGATGTACCCACCGTGGACGGCGGCGTTACCGCCGAGGTGGAAGGTGCGATAGGTGATCCGGGCCTGGACACCGTCGCGGTTCACCCGATCGACCCGATACGGCGGCAGGGTCACGTTTCCGCGGGAAGGCAGATCGAACCGGGTCCAGCCGGGCGCGTCCCATTCCTCGCCGACATAGGCGCCCAGCCGGTCGTTCAGTTTCTCCAGGATGCCGGCCGCTTCCTGCACCAGTTCGTCCGGCGGCACCGCCAGCCGGGCCCGGTCCATGAGCGTACGCACCTGTTCCACGAAGTCGCCGTAGTGCGGGCCGCCGCGACTGGTGTCGACAGTGCGGACCGCCTCCATCAACTCCGACATCGGCCGGAATCCGCCCTCGTGATGCTCGGCATCGGGGAGGATGTTCCCGGCCTCGTGTTCGCTCATGAGAACACGTTATCGTCACAGGTACGGCCGGGTCGCTGCCGGGGCCGCCGGACCGGGCGCGCGACCGGGCTGCTCGACGCCGCCCCGGCCGCGTAGGCTGCCGGATATCGGCGGTCGGGGAGTGCGGCTTCTTCCCGTCGGCCGCATCCCGTTCGTCCCAGGATTCCGGACGGGGTCAGTACGCACGCGGGGCGGTCCGGGGTCGGGCCGCGGGAGGACGACCATGCCGACGACACCACTGACGCAGCAGAGTTTTCAGACGGTGGTGTCCACCGATCACATAGTGCTGGTGGACTTCTGTGACCGACTCGAAGAGCTCGTCCAGCAGGTGCGCTGGATGGATATCGACGAGTTCCGGCGCGAGCGCAACATCCAGCAGCCCACGGCCGCCGCGCCCTCGGCGCCGGCCACCGTCGGCCGGATGGGTCCCGCGCCCGGACCGCAGGCCCACGGGTGGCCCGGTCCGCGCAGCGCGTGAAGGGCGGCCTGGAACCGGGTCGGCTCTTCGCCGGGTACCGGATAGACCGCCTGCTGGGCGCCGGTGGAATGGGCGAGGTCTATCTCGCCCGCGACCGTGACCTGCCGCGGCCCGTGGCCTTGAAGTTGCTGACCCCGATCGCCGGTGACGACCGCGACATCCGCGCCCGGTTCCTGCGCGAGGCCGATACCGCGGCGCGACTGTCCCATCCCAATATCGTCGCCGTGTACGCCCGCGGCGAGGAACAGGGCCGGTTGTGGATGGCGATCCAGTACATCGAAGGCACGGATGTGGCGGCGGTACTGCGGCGCGGGCCGGTGCGGCCCGATCACGCCGTGCGGATCACCGAGGAGACCGCGCGCGCACTGGATCACGCCCACGCGGCGGGTGTCCTGCATCGGGACGTGAAACCCGCGAACATCCTGCTGGCCTGGGGCGAACAGCAGCAGGTGTACCTGTCCGATTTCGGTATCGCCAAGGCGCTGGACCGAACCGACGGCCTGACCCGGACCGGAGAGTTGTACGCGAGTTTCCACTACGCCGCGCCCGAACAGTTCGAGATGCGCCCCGATATCGACCGGCGCGCCGATGTGTACTCACTCGGCTGCACCCTCTACTACCTGCTGACCGGACGCCTGCCTTATCCGGCCGCGACCACCGGGGCACTCGTCAACGCCCATCTCAACGCGCCGGTACCGCGGCCCTCGGCGGTGAACCCACGGCTGCCGTCGGGATTCGACGGCGTGATCGCCCGCGCGATGGCCAAGAACCGGGACGAACGGTTCTCCGGCTGTGGTGAATTGGCGCTGGCCGCGCGTCGCGCGCTCACCGAACCCGCGGTGACCGTGCCGGGGGCCGCGCTCGCCGCGCCGGTTCCGGCGCCGCCCGCTCCGGTAGCGCGGGCCGGGCCGCGTCGCACCCGCCGACTGCCGGCGGTGCTCGCGGCCGTCGTCGTGGTCGCGGTGCTCGGTGCGACTGCCTGGCTCACCGGCCTCGTGCGCGGTGGGGACGGTGAGTCCGCCGCGCCGCCGCCCACCGATGCGAAAACCGCCGCCGAACAGGCGGCCTGTGAGTACACCGCGCTCGTCGCCGGCTACGACTACGACGATCCGGCGGGCTGGGAGCAGAAGGTGCAGGCCGGTGCCACCGGACCGTGGAAGAGTCAGGCCGCGACCGTGCTGCCGATGGCCCGGGTCCTGATCTCCGCGGACCCGGAGCGGTCACGGGCGGGGGACACCCGCTGTAGTGCGACCATGGGCGACGGGGATACTCGCGCCGACGTCCAGGTACAGATCACCGTTCTCGACCAGGTTCCGGGCGAGGCGGAGACGACCCGTGACCTGTCGGTGTCCACGGTGATGGAACTGGTGGAGGGACGGTGGCTGTGCAGTGTTTTCAACGCGCCCTTCCTGCCGAGCTGAGTGGCCTGTGATGGTTTGCACAGGTACGGAAAAGGGCATCGTCGGTACCGTGCGGTTCGCTGCGCATATGCTGGCCGGGCTGCACGATGGAGGTAAGTCTTGACGGTCGAGGTGCTGGCCGACCCGGAGCCGGGCGGGTCGTGGCGGGGTGCGCAATCCCCGGCCCGGCCCACGCCACCGGTGTCGATGATCGAGCGGATGACATTGATCCTGGACGCTTTCGAGCCGGCGACGCCCGTGCTCACGCTGCAGGATCTGGTGGAACGTACCGGGTTGCCGCGGTCCACGGTCCATCGCATTCTGGACCAGATGATCCGGTTGCGCTGGCTGGCGCACTATCCGGGTGGTTACCGGCTGGGTCTGCGCACCCTGGAGCTGGGTGGCCTGGCCGCGGGCCACAACGAACTCCGGGCGGTGATCGGCCCGCTGCTGCACGAGTTGTGCCAGCGCACTCTGTCGGTCGGGCATCTGGGCGTGCTCGACGGCCGCGACGTCGTCTATCTGGACAAGACCGGCGGCCGGCAGAGCGCGGCCGTGCCGACCCGGGTCGGCGGTCGATTGCCGGCGCACAGCACCGCCCTCGGTAAGGCGCTGCTGGCCGGCCTGGATCCCGGAGTGGTGGAAACCTCGCTGCGCGAGCAACTTCCCCGGCTGACCCCGCGCACCATCGGCGATCGGCTGGAACTGCACCGGGAGCTGGCGCGGATCCGCAGCCGGCAGGGTGTCGCCGTCGACAACGAGGAAGCGGTCACCGGGATCGGCTGTGTGGGTGTGCCGGTACGCCGCCGCGGGGTCACGGTGGCGGCGCTGTCGCTGGCCACCCGGATCGGTTCCGGCCGCCCGGCCATCGATACCGCGCGGCAGGCCCGGCAGCTGTCGGCGCTGGCCGCCGAGGCGGGCCGGCTGCTCTCGCAGGACTAGACCGGTCCGGCCGTGGTCGGCCGGACCGTCTGTTCAGGCGCGGTCCAGCACAGTGGCGAGTGCGCGCCCGGCGGTCCGGCCGGAGAAGATGCAGCCGCCCAGGAAGGTACCTTCCAGGGCGTTGTAACCGTGTACGCCGCCGCCGCCGAATCCGGCGACCTCACCGGCGGCGTAGAGGCCCGGCAGTGGGGTGCCGTCGGGGCGCATCACCCGCGAGTGCAGATCGGTCTGCAGCCCGCCGAGGGTTTTGCGGGTCAGGATATTGAGCCGGACAGCGATGAGCGGGCCGGCGGCCGGATCGAGAATCCGATGCGGTTTGGCGACCCGGGCGGTGCGGTCGCCGAAGAAGGTGCGCGCGTTGCGGATCGCGGTCACCTGGGCGTCCTTGCTGAACTTGTTCGTGATCTCGCGATCGCGGGCCACGATCTGCCGTTCCATCGCGGCGTAGTCCAGTTGCGGGCCGCGCGCGAGCCCGTTCATCCCGTCGACGAGTTCGCGCAGCGTATCGGCCACCACGAAGTCGACACCGTGCTCCTTGAACGCCTCCACCGGCTGCGGAGCGCCCTTGGTGAAGCGGCTGCGGACCGTGGTCAGCCGGTCCTTGCCGGTGATATCCGGGTTCTGCTCGGATCCCGAGAGCGCGAATTCCTTCTCGATGATGGACTGGGTCAGCACGAACCACGAATAGTCGTAGCCGGTCGCCAGGATCGCCTTCATGGTCGAATTCGTATCGAACCCCGGGAAACACGGCGCCGGCAGCCGTCGACCGTTCGCGTCGAACCACAGTGACGACGGGCCGGGAATGATCCGGATGGCGTGATCGGGCCAGATCGGGTCCCAGTTGTTGACGCCCTCGGTGTAGTGCCACATGCGGTCCCGGTTCACCAGGGCGGCGCCGGCCGATTCGGAGATGCCGAGCATCCGCCCGTCCACATGGGCGGGCACCCCCGAGATCATGGTGCGCGGTGCGGGGCCGAGCCGGTCCGTCGGCCAGTTCTGCCGGATGAGGTCGTGATTGTGGCCGATGCCGCCGGAGGTGACCAGTACGGCCTGGGCGTGGAACTCGAAATCGCCCACCACCGTGCGCGCGGACGCGACACCGCGGGCGAGTTCGGTGGGTTCGAGCACGCTGCCGCGCACTCCGGTGACCGCGCCCTCCTGGACGAGCAGTTCGTCCACCCGGTGGCGGAACGCGAAGCGCACCAGACCCTTGCGCTCGGCTTCCAGCACGGGATTCAGGAACACCTCGAGGACACCCGGCCCGGTACCCCAGGAGATGTGGAAACGCGGCACCGAGTTACCGTGCCCGTCGGCGAGGGCGCCGCCGCGTTCGGCCCAGCCGACCAGCGGAGTCACCCGCAGACCGAGCTCGTAGAGATAGTCGCGCTTCTCGGTGGCGGCGAACCGGACGTAGGCCTCGGCCCACTGCCTGGCCCAATGGTCCTCGTCGTCGCGGTCGAACCCGGCCGAACCCAGCCAGTCCTGCAGCGCCAGCTCGTAGGAGTCCTTGATACCGAGGCGCCGCTGCTCCGGGCTGTCCACGAAGAACAAGCCGCCCAACGACCAGAACGCCTGGCCGCCCAGATTGTTGCGGTTCTCCTGATCGAGTACGAGCACCCGGTGTCCGGCCCTGGTCAGCTCATAGGTGGCGACGAGACCGGCCAGCCCGGCCCCGACGACGATCACGGGGTACTCGTCGGCCGGTACCGGGTCGGCGGCAGAGGTTTCGGACACGGTTCACCCTTCGCTCACGGTGGCTACGGGCCGGAATGTATCAGACGACCAGGTCGGCCGGTCGACGATCAGGAGGGGCGCCGGGCCGGGAATTCGGCGGCCAGTTCGGTGAACACCGCGCGGTTGAGGACGAAGGCGCGTTTGCCCTCGTCGAGGATGCGGCGCTGTTCTAGTTCGTCCACGCCGATCCGGTCGAGCAGCGTCCGGTACTCGCGTTTGAACGCCGCGGGATTGCCGATCCCCTCGAATACGTAGAACCGCACCCCATCACCCCGATGGGGTAGGTCCCAGAGTTTCTCGGCGTTGCCGCGGATCACCTGGCCGCCGGACAGATCACCGAGGTAGCGGGTGTAGTGGTGGGCGATATAGCCCCCCGGCCAGGTCCGGGCGCATTCCTCGATGCGCGCCGCGTAGGCGGCCGTGGCGGGCAGTGGCGTGAGGTCCGCGCGCCAGTCCGGCCCGGCGAGATGGGCGAGATCCCGCTCCAGCTCGGCGGTGCGGGCCAGCTCCGGTTTGATGAACGGGCCGGCCACCGGGTCGGTGGCGAGCGCGTCGGCATGCGCCTCCAGGGCGCGGTAGATGAACCAGAGCTGACCGGTATAGCGACGGTACGACTCGATTCCCAGCGACCCGTCCAGCATCTCGGTGATGAAGGTCGAGTTCTCCGCGTCCTCGTGTTCGCGGGCGGTGGCCTCCCGGATCCGGGTGGAGAACGAGTGCACGGCCGGTTCGGCGGTTTCGGGGGCGTCCGGCATCGAGTGAACCTTCCTGCGAATACGGTCCGGGCACCTCGCCCGATTGCGCCGGTCACGCGATGTGCTGGGCGCACCGCGTGACCGGGCGGTCGACACCCCGACGATACCGGCTCCGGTGCCGGATCAGGGTTTCTCCGTCAGCGGCCGTCGGGGCGCAGCGCGGCGGGCAGCGGTTCGGTCGGCGCGAGCCGCGCGTCCGCCGCGCCGACGCCCACCGGATCGCCCGCCCCGGCCCCCGCCGGGTCGTCGGGAACGAGGATCGGCATCGCCACGGTGGGCGAGAGATCCTCGATGACGCTCAGCGGCTCGGCGGACAGTCCCACCGGATCGGCCGCCAGGGCCGGCATTTCCAGCATGTCGGCGGGCAGGGCCGCGGGTGTGGCCTCGGGTAGTGCCACGGGCGCGGCCAGCGGTGCCGGATCCAGATCGTGGCTCCAGACCCCACGATCGAAATCGGGGACCGGGGAGGCACCGCGTTCGGCGAGTTTGGGCACCTGGGGCAACTGCCCGGCCGCCGGCAGGCTGAGGGACAGGTCCCGCGAGGCCTCGGTGGTGGGAACCGAGTGCTGCACGGGGACGCGCACCGGATGGCGGCCCGGCACCGTGCCGCTTAGCTTGCCGAGATTCACGGTGGGCCGGCGTTTGCCGAGGTTCACGGTCGGGCGGCGTTTGCCGAGGTTCACCGCGGGCCGCCGCATGCGCTTGACGACCGGACGACGCAGCGTGCCGAACTTGCGCAGGACCGTCGGGCGGTTCACCGTCCGGTCGAACCACTCACCGAGCGTGACGCCGCCGGCCAGCGCGCAACCGATACCGAAGGCGGCCAGCAGCTGGTTCGCGCCGCGCGCCAATTCGTCGTTGAGCAGGCCGTACAGGCCCCGGTAGATGCTCAGGCCGGGCAGCAGTGGAGTGATCCCGGCGAGTGCCACGACCAGCGGCGGGGTGAGTGCGCGGCGGGCCAGCAGACCACCGACGAGACCGATCACGATGGCGGCCGCACCCGCGGCGACCACCGGCCCGAAACCGGCGGTGATCACCAGCAGGTAGCAGATGGTGCCCATCGCGCCGCTGCCCGCGGCGGCTGCCAGCGCGCGCCGTTCGGCATAGCAGGCCAGGGCGAAGGCCGCTGCCGCGGCGGCACCGGCCACCACCTGTACCGGCAGATTGGTCAGTCCGTGGCCGGGGCTGAGGTCCAAGGGCACCGTGGCATCGAACATTTCGCCGACGCGCAGGGTCAGGGCGATGCCGGCGATGATTCCGCCGGTCATCATCAGCAGTTCGAGCATGCGCGCGGCCGCCGTGATCGGCGCCCCGGTGATCGCGTCCTGGACCGAGCCCACCAGGCTCAGCCCACTGAGGAGCACGGTGATCCCGGCCGCGATGATCAGGGTCGGACTGACCGAGATCCCCAGCGGTCCGGCGAAGGCGGCGAGCACCACCGCCGGGACGGCGGCGATGGCACCGCCCACCAGATGCTGGAAGAAGAAGGGCAGGCCGTGCCGGTTGAGCGCGCGGTTGGTCCGGTCGATCACCGCCGTGGTGACGAAGCTGAGCGCCGCGACCAGGAACCCGCCGCCGAGCAGCAGCGAGATCGCGGCGGCCATGAGCGACCAGCCGAAGGTGGCCGTCCACCGCTTGTACGGGTGGGGTGCCGTGGTAATGGCGTCCAGGGCCCGGCGCGCTTCGTCGGGCGGCACGACATCGCGGCGGATGCGGCGGGTGAGCCGGTCCACCGCGGCCAGCCGGGTGAAGTCGAGCGAGCGGTACTGCACGACGCGCATCGAGCTCGCCGAGGGCAGCCGCGCGCCGCGATGCGCGTAGATACGGATGGAGTTGTAGGTGACCTCGACATCACAGGCCGACAGACCGTACGTGGCGGCGATGAAGCGCACCGTGGTCTCGGTATCGGTGACGGCCGAACCCGAAGCCAGCACGACCTCACCCATCCGCACCGCGAGATCCAGCACCTCGGCGACCGCGGCGTCATCGGAGAGATCGATGGGCTGCAGTGGTGCCGGCGCGGACACGATCGTGTCGGCGGTGGCGGGGCGATCGGCGACCAGCTTGCTGATGGCGCCGGTGAGGACGGGCAGGCGCAGGGGGTTACGCCGAGAGTCGGCATACCCGGTGGGGTCCGGGGAGATCGGGGGCGGAAAGGTCGCTCCTTCCAGAATTCCTTGCGCAGCCATAGCCGCGAAGGTAGTGGCCGGAGGGGCCTCTTTTCCACCACAAACAGGGTCCCGGAAATGTGACGTTTGTTACGTACCGGTTTATTTGACACAACGAATGGAGAAAACGGTCCGATCACCCCGCTGAGCTGGGCCGTCTTCCCGAGCGCCATACCCGGTTCCGGGGGCGTTACACGGTGGGTGTTCCGCGTTACACCGCCGCGTGTCCATCGACCCGGCCCCCACCGCAACCCGGCTAGGGTCGGAAGTATGAGCACCGGCAGCACTTCGACAGCGCAACGTTTACGTGAGGCACTGGACGGGCCGTGGGGCGAGGTCCGGGAACAGGCCCGCACTCAGCTCGCGGGACCGGAGTACAGCGGCGATCCCGACCTGGATCTGCCCGAGGCCCGGGCCCGGGTGCTGGAGCAGATGCGGTCGCTGGCGAAACTCGATTACGCCGAGCGGAGTTTCCGGCGGGAGAACGGGGGCACCGGGGAACCCGGCGCGGCCGTCGTCGGGTTGGAGATGCTCGCCTACGCCGACCTGTCGCTGTGGGTGAAGTCCGGAGTCCAGTGGGGGCTGTTCGGGGGCGCGGTGGAGAACCTGGGCACCGAACGGCACCGCGAGCACATCCGGCGGTTGATCTCGCTGGATCTGCTCGGCTGTTTCGCGATGACCGAATCCGGGCACGGCAGCGATGTCGCGAATCTGGAGACGACCGCGACCTACGACCCGGCCACCGAGGAATTCGTGATCCACACGCCGACCCCCTCGGCGCGCAAGGACTACATCGGCGGCGCCGCCGAGCACGCGCGGATGGCTGCCGTTTTCGCGCAGCTGCGCACCCCGTCGGGTGAGCACGGGGTGCACTGCCTGCTGGTCCCGATCCGGGACGAGCAGGGCAACGATCTGCCCGGTGTCACCACCTCCGATTGCGGGCGCAAGGGCGGGCTGCCCGGTGTGGACAACGGCCGCATCGTCTTCGACCAGGTGCGGATCCCACGGGAGAACCTGCTCAACCGTTATGCCGATGTGGATCCGGACGGCACCTACCACTCCGAGATCGACAACCCCAGCCGCCGCTTCTTCACCACGCTCGGCACGCTGGTCCGCGGCCGGGTCAGCGTCGGCGGTGCCGCGGCGGCCGGTGCCCGGGTCGCGCTGAGCATCGCGCTGCGCTACGCGCTGAAGCGCCGCCAGTTCGGCGATCCGGACAACGGTAACGAGACCCTGCTGCTGGACTACCGGATGCATCAGCGCCGGCTGCTGCCGCTGCTCGCGCATTCCTACGCGCTGGCGTTCGCGCAGAACGACCTGGTGCGCCGGATGCATCTGGTGCAGACCGGTCAGGATCTGGCGCCGGGGGCGCAGCGGGCGCTGGAGAAGCGGGCCGCCGGCCTGAAGGTGGCGCAGACCCGCCACGCCACCCGCGCCATCCAGGAATGCCGCGAAGCGTGCGGCGGCGCCGGGTACCTGACGGAGAACCGGCTGGTGACCCTGAAGGCCGATACCGATGTGTTCACCACCTTCGAAGGCGACAATGTGGTGCTCACCCAGCTCGTCGCCAAGGAGATCCTGACCTCCTACGCCGACGAGATCCGTGATCTGGACGCGCTGGGCTGGGTCCGGTTCGCCGCGACCATGGCCGGCGACGTGGTGCGCAAACGGTCGGGAGTGCGTCAGCTCATCCAGAACCTGCGCGACCGCGGTGGCGAAACCGTCGACGAGGGCGATCTCGGCCGCCGCGATACCCAGCTGGCCCTGTTCGCCGATCGTGAGGACTATCTGACCCGTACGGCCGCGCACCGGTTGCGTGCGCGCGCCGAGGAGACCGAACCGTTCGAGGCGTTCAACAACGCCCAGGACCATATCCTCGCCGCGGGCGCCGCCCATATCGACCGGCTCGTCCTGGAGGCCTTCATCGAGGGCATCGCCGATATCGAGGAGGAGGAGCCCCGCCGGCTGGCCGAGACCGTCTGCGATCTGTACGTGTACTCGATCCTCGAGGAGAACTCGGCCTGGTTCATCATGCACCGGTTCATCTCGGTGGAACGGGCCAAGGCGATCCGGCGCGGAGTGAACGAACTCGTCGACCGGCTCCGCCCGGACGCGCTCACCCTCGTCGAGGGTCTGGGTGTACCGGAGTCCATGTTGGGCGCCACGATGTTGGACGACGCGAGCGTGTACGAGCGGCAGTAGCGGGCCGCGGGCCCGGGCCGGTCACCCGGAACGGGCCCGCGGGACGCGGGCGAGGTGGACCGCCACCCAGTAGAGGCCGATGGCCAGCGCGATACCGGCCGCCGCGCCGCCGAGTACGTCGGTGGCGAGATGGTAGTCGAGGGCGAGCATGCCGACGGCGGCCCCGCACCAGGCCGCGGTCGTGAGCGCGATGATCACCACCCGGGCGCGAATCGAGCGCAGCAACAGCACCAGCGTGGTCACCACCGCGACCAGATGCACGGTGTGGCCACTGGGGTAGGCGAGATAGTCGTGCAGGGGGCGCGACCAGAGCGGTTTCAACACCCAGGCGTTGATCGCGACGGCGGCCTCGGGCACCAGCACCATGGTGGCGGTCTCCCACCATCTGCGCTGCCAGGCGAACCACGCCGCGCCGGCACACAGGATCGCGAGGACCACCCCGGTATTGGTCGCCAGGGTGAGCACTTCGGCGATCCAGGGGCGCGGGTCCAGTCGCGGATCGACCCGCTCGTCCACCGCGAGATCGAATGTGGTGGGTCCGCCGCCGGGTGGGAACGACAGCGGGAGGGTGGCGGCGACGGTGGCGCCGACCGCCGCGGTCGCCGCGGTGACGCGGGGGTTCGCGGTGTGGCCGGGGATGCCCGCTGTCCGGCGCACCGCCGGATCCACGGATGCGGCGTACTCGGGTGGGGGTGCGCCGGGAGTTTCCGATGTCTCCGGATGGCGCGTATCCGGGCGGCGGTTACGGTCGGGAAACCGGTCCGCCCCGGACGGATCCGGCGCGCCGGATGCTGTGCTCACGGTCCGACCCTAACGGGCATGCCCGACCGACGCCGCTGCGCAGTCGACGCACGGTGGTCGCGAAGACCTGGGGTGCGCCGGTGCGCGGCGGTGAAGCGGTAGGCGGAGCAGCGCGCCCGTGACGCAAGCCCGAGGAGGCCGGTGCGGTGCCGGGCCGGACCGACCGCGGGGGACCCGGGCCGGCACGACCGGAGCCGAGGAGGAGGTACGACGTACTCCCCGCCGTCCGGCTCGCACCGGACGGGAGATGTCTCACCCCGGGCCGTAGGTGAGGAAGGCGGTGATCACGAACCACAGCATCCAGGCGATGGCGATGAACATGCCGAGCGCGAAGCCCGCGCGCATGACGGCGCGGCCGAAATCGATATCACCGACCTCGCGCGGGTACAGCCGCCACGGGCTGTACCAGGGGGAGCGGAACCGTCGCGCCCCGGCCGCGCGTTCCCATTCGGCGAGATCCTCGGCGTACTGTTCGGCCTCCGCCTGCGCCGGTCCGCCGTGCCACAGGGTGACATCGATGGGGCCGAGGAATCCCTCTTCGAGCAGACGCTGGGGTGCCGGGAGGTACGGCAGCATCCCCATCCCGCGGAAGGACACCGCCACATCGTTGGCGGTCCAGCGGTGCGATTCCCGTTCGGCGAGCACGCCGAAGTAGTGCCGCAGCGCGTTCCCGTCGTCACCGAGGATCACGTCGAAACTCGGGTCGTGCACTTTCTGCTCGATCTGCACGGGCGCGTTCTGCAGGGGCACGATCAGTGCGACACCGTGTACCGCGCGCTGTCCCAGCCCGCGGGCGGCCAGCCAGGTCTGCAGGGCGAAGGTGTGCTCGCGGGAACGGTCCAGCGGTGAACGGTTGTCGCTCGTCTCGAGTTCGGCGCGCACACCGTTGAGGGTCCAGTCGCCCGTCAGTGGGACCCGCAGGGTGCCTCCGTGCGGTGAACGCAGTCCCGCGACGTCGATGACCACACAGCTGGTGGGCGTCCACACGATGGCGTCGAACCGGTAGACCTCCCCCTGGTGGACGAGGCCGCAGTTCACCGTCGCGACCCCCTGCGGGCTGCCCGCGCCGTCCCAGCCGCTGAGCCAATCGACCAGGGCCCGTTCGGCAACGCTGTCGGTGCTGTTCTGTACCTGCACGAGCATGGTGACCGCCCTTCGCGTCCGAGCCGAGGCAATGGAGTCCGAGCCGAGGCTGTGGCGGCGCCGACTGCCCGGCGCACCCCTTCGAAACTACCGGTCCGGCTCCTGCGCGGGAAGTTCACCGGCGCGAACCGCCGCGACGAGTTCGGCGTGATCGGCCTCGGCGCGGTCGGCGTACCGCACCGCGAACGCGGCGATCGCCACGTCGAATTCCTCTTTGTCGCCGAGATAACCGCTGATCAGGCGGGGGTCCAGGGAGCGGGCGTGGGCGCGGGCGAGCAGCGCTCCGGCCAGCCGCCCGTAGTCGTCGAGGTCGTGCGGTTCGAGTTCCTCGGGAGCGATCCCGCCCTTGAGATTGCGGAACTGACGGACGATGAACGGCAGCTCGCGGATCCCGTCGGGGGTGGGCACGGACATGGTGGTCCAACCGAGGAGGATATCGGTCTCGGTCTGAACCAGCCTGGCGCCCTGCACGATTCGCTTGCCCTCGTGCTTCGGGGCGGCGATGCCGAGTACGCGCGCCAGCGACGAGGGCGCTGCCTGTTTGAGCTGCAGCACCAGGACCTCACCCGAATTGCCGTGCAGCAGTGCGACATAACTGTGCAGGCCGACACTGCCGGTGCCGACGACGCGGAACGCGATATCGGCCACCGCGAACCGGGCCAGCAGTCCCTGCCGTGACTCCCGCAGCGTCGTCCCGTACCGCTCCAGGGCGTCGACGGCCGCGTCCTCGACTTCCTGGGTGACCGTGGTGAGGAGCGGGGGATCGGCGACGAAACGGTGACTGTCGATTCCGGTTTCGTGGTCGTCGATATGGGTCCACTTCCGCACGACCTTGTCGCTGTTGTTCTTCCGGGCCTTCTTGGCCGCCTTCTTGAAGTTGTCCAGGAGATCCTCGGCCTCGACCCGGTCGAGGACGGATTCGTCGGCGAGCGCGGACCAGGTGGTGAGGAACGGCCGTTCGGCGAGGACGCCGGCGACGCGGCGATAGCTGCGCGCGGCGTCCGCGGCGGCGGTCCGGCATTCCTCCTCACCCGCGCCACCGACCCGTCCCGCCAGGACCAGGCTTGCCGCCAGCCGCTCCAGGTCCCATTCCCACGGACCCGGCACGGTGTCGTCGAAATCATTGATATCCATGACGATCTCGCCGCGCGAGGTGCCGTAGAGGCCGAAGTTTCCGGCGTGTGCGTCCCCGCAGAGCTGGGCGGTGAAGCCGGTGTCGGGGCTGCCCGCCAGATCGGTGGCCATCAGCCCGGCGGCGCCACGATAGAACGCGAACGGGGAGGCGATCATCCGGCCGACGCGCAGCGGGATCAGCTCCTCGATCCGGCCGGAATTGGACGCCTCGACGAATTCCACCACCGACGGCCGTCGGTCTGTGCGTACGGCACGGTCCCTGGCCGTGTGCGGTACCCGGTCGCGGACGGCCCGGCCGCGGGCGAGGACGTCCTCGGCGGGAGTGTAGGAGCGCAGCGGGATACGACCGGTCGACACGCGGTAACGGTACCGACCCGGCGGTACGCCCGGATACCAGGTGCTCGCGCGGGTTCGCGGTCCGGTGCCGCTCAGCTCGCCCGTGGCGGCGTGAGGGGCAGGTGCAGAGCCCCGGGCGCCGCGGCGGGAACCGCCGGCCGCGCCGGCGCCACGGGGGCGATCCGCTGATACGGGGTGCCCAGCCCGGGCCGGGTGTCCTCCTGGTTCTTGTTCGGCCAGAACGCCATCGCGCGTTCGGCCTGCGCGGTGATCGTCAGCGACGGATTCACCCCGAGGTTGGCGGTGACCGCGGACCCGTCGGCGATGTGCAGGCCCGGATGCCCGTAGACCCGCTGGTAGGGGTCCACCACGCCCGTCTCGGGCCGGTCACCGATCACACAGCCGCCGATGTAGTGCGCGGTCGCCGGGATATCGAGGACGTCGGTGTAGAGCCCATGGGTGTCCCCGTCGATCTTGGCCGCGAACCGCCGCCCGACCTCGTGCGCCAGTGGGATCCAGGTCGGGTTCGGCTCACCCGTTCCCTGTTTCGTCGTCAATCCGCCGCGCCGCAGGAACGAGGTCAGCGAATTGTCCAGCGACTGCATGACCAGCAGGATCACCGAGCGCTCCGAGGCGTGCCGGGCGTCGAAACTGCGCAGGAACACCACCGGATGCCGGACCGCGGCCAACAGGAAGCGCACAAATCGGAATGCCCCGCCGTCGACCACCGGCGCCGAGAGCGGGAACAGCGCGTTCTGCCCCTTGCCGTAATGGCACACCTCGATGTGGGTGTTCGCCTCGGGATGGATGGAGGAGGTGATGGCGACTCCCGCGGCGAAGTCCCGGCGGGAGCGGCTCACCACGGCCAGGATGGCCTCGGAATTGCTCCGGGTGAGTTCACCCAGCCGCGGGGAGAGTCGGGGCAGGACGCCCCGGTCCCGCATCCGGTGCAGCAGTTGCTGGGTGCCCAGCGCCGCACCCGCGAACACCACCTGCTCGGCGGTGAAGGTCCGTTTGCGCTTGCGGACCCAGCGGTCGGGCCGGGCGGTATCCACGGCGTAGCCGCCCTCGGGCAGCGGCCGCACCGCGGTGGCGGCGGTGAGCGGGTGCACGGTGGCGCCGGCCTGTTCGGCCAGGAACAGATAGTTGGTGGTGGTCGTGTTCTTGGCGTTGTGCGGGCAGCCGGTCAGGCAGCGGGCGCAGTGCACACAGCCGCGGCGGCGCGGGCCCGCGCCGCCGAAGTAGGGATCGTCGACCTCGGTGCCGGGGTCGTCCTCGTTGAAGAACACGCCGACGTCGGTGGGGTGGAAAGTCTCGCCCACCCCCATATCCGTGGCGACCTCGCGGATGACCTCGTCGGCCGGGGTCGTCCGGGGGTTGGTCGTCACGCCGAGCATGCGGCGCGCCTGGTCGTAGTAGGGCGCGAGTTCGGCCTGCCAGTCGGTGATGTGCGCCCACTGCCGGTCGGTGAAGAAGTCGGTGAGCGGTTCGTAGAGTGTGTTGCCGTAGATGAGCGAGCCGCCGCCCACGCCGACTCCGGAGAACACCGCGCAGGTGCCGAGCAGGCTGATCCGCTGCGGTCCGGTCCAGCCGAGTTTCGGCGCCCAGAGGGATTTGCGGAGGTTCCAGTTGCTGCGCGGCAGCGTCTCGGCGTCCCAGCGCCGCCCGGCCTCGAGCACGCCGACCCGGTAGCCCTTCTCGGTGAGTCGCAGGGCGCTCACGCTTCCGCCGAACCCCGATCCGATGACCACGACGTCGTAGTCGAACTCTGGCATGATCTTCCTCTCACCCGAATCGATGATGAGATGTTTCCATACTCATTCATTCATCGAATGACGCGGCGGGGTGTGCTGGCGCGGGTGGGCCCCATGCGGTATGCACACCCATGTGATGAGCGATTCGGGAACCGGCGGATCCGAGACCGCGGACCGGGATCCCGGCGGTGCGCTCGCGGCGGTCCTGTCCGACCGGCTGCTCACCGTCCCCAACGTCCTCAGTGTGCTGCGGTTGATCGGTGTGCCGCTGTTCCTGTGGTTGCTCCTGGTGGAACACGCCGACGGCTGGGCGTTCGTCCTGCTGGTCCTGAGCGGTCTCACCGATTTCCTCGACGGCAAACTCGCCCGGCTGCTGGACCAGTCCTCACGGCTGGGAGCCCTGCTCGACCCCTTCGTCGACCGGCTGTACCTGGTGACCACGCTGGTCGCCTTCGTCGTCCGCGGGCTGATCCCCTGGTGGGTGGCCGCCCTGCTGATCGGCCGCGACGCGGTACTGACCCTGACCCTCACGATCTATCGCAGGCGTGATCTGGACCCGCCCGAGGTCATCTATCTGGGCAAGGCGGCCACCTTCGCGCTCATGTCGGCGCTGCCGTGGTTGCTGGCCGGGCAGATGGACTGGTTCGGCGCTGGTTTCGGCGCGGCGTTCGGTGGGGCACTACTGATCTGGGGTACGGCCGTCTATGTCTGGACCGGTCTGCTCTACCTGGGCCGCGCCGTCGCCGTCGCGCGCCGGATTCCGCCGGCGCCCGCCGGGGGCCGTGCCACACATGGCGGGGATACCGGCGCGGCGGAGGGCGGCGGGCTCGCATAGAGTTGCGGGCATCGTGCACGACGACACGAGGAGAGGACATCACGTGAACCGGGCTCCGGAGGATCTGCGTTACACCGCGGAACATGAATGGGTGCGTCGGATCGAGCCCACCCGTGTCCGGGTCGGGATCACCGATTACGCCCAGTCGCAACTCGGTGACGTCGTGTTCGTGCAGTTGCCGGAGGCCGGCGCCGATGTTGCCGCCGGCGACAGCATCGCCGAGGTCGAATCGACCAAGAGCGTTTCCGATATCTACGCTCCACTGAGCGCGAAAGTCGTTGCGGTGAACCAGGAATTGGAGGCCCAGCCGGAAACGCTGAATACCGATCCCTACGGTGCCGGGTGGTTGTTCGAACTCGAGGTGGGCGACGCGTCCACGCTGGACTCGAGTGTCGCCGAACTGCTCGATGCCGCGGGTTATCAAGGAGTTATCGGGGGCTGATCCAGCCTTCCCGGTTCTACCTGCACGGGTACGGCCCGGCAGGGTACGGTCAATGCCAACGGATGTGCCGCCCGGAGTCGTGGCCGCCCAGCCACGTCTTATCGCGGCATCTGCCTGCATGGTTTATGAGGTTCGAGGAGGAGAGAAACGGTGAGCGAGAACAAAGACCCGGGTTACGGGGAGACCGCGGCCGAGACGACGTCGGTCTTCCGCGCGGATTTCCTGAACGAGGTCGACGCGTCGCGCTCCGGCGAGCCGACCGGTGAACAGCCGGTGCAGGGTGTCGAGGGTCTTCCGGTCGGGGCGGCGCTGCTCGTCGTCAAACGCGGCCCGAACGCGGGTTCGCGTTTCCTGCTGGACCAGCCCACCACTTCGGCCGGCCGGCATCCCGACAGCGATATCTTTCTCGACGATGTCACCGTCAGCCGTCGCCATGCCGAGTTCCGGCAGGACGAGGATTCCTTCCAGGTCGTCGACGTGGGCAGCCTGAACGGCACCTACGTCAATCGCGAGCCGGTGGATTCGTCGGAGCTGCAGAACGGTGACGAGGTACAGATCGGTAAATTCCGGCTGGTGTTCCTCACGGGTCCGCGGACCCAGGAGGCCGGTTCGGCGGCCGGTGCGGGAAGTCTGTGAACAGCTGACGATCGGTGCGCCGGTCCGGGTGATCGGCGCCTCGGCATGAAAGACTCGAGATCATGACAGGCGCGGCGCAGCAGTGGGCGCACGGAGGGATGTCGATCGGCTCCGTGCTCGATCTGCTGCGACCGGATTTTCCGGATATCACCATTTCCAAGATCCGCTTCCTGGAAGCGGAGGGCCTGATCCGGCCGGAGCGGACGCCGTCCGGTTACCGCCGGTTCTCGGTCGCGGACTGCGAGCGGTTGCGTTTCGTCCTGACGGCGCAGCGGGACCAGTACCTGCCGTTGAAGGTGATCAAGGAACAACTCGAGGCGATCGACAGCGGTGCCGCGACGCTCGGGGTGCGGGAAGCCCGCGCCCGAGCGCGGACCGCTCGTCCGGAGGCGGGGCATGCGGTGCCGGACGACAGTACCGGTGTGCCGCGCCCACCACGCCGGCTGGGTGTGCCGCCGGGTCGCGTCACGCCCGACGATTTCGAGTTCGATCAGCAGATCCGGGTGACCCGAGCGGACCTGCTGGACCGGGCCGGGATCGATGAGACGTTCCTCAACGACCTGATCCGGGCGAACCTGATCACCCCGGGTCCGGCCGGGTTCTTCGACGCCGATGCGGTGACCCTGGCGACGACCGCCAAGGCGATGGCCGAATTCGGTTTGGAGGCGCGGCATCTGCGCGCGTTCAAGCTCGCCGCGGACCGGGAGGCGGCACTGGTGGCGCAGATCGCGGCACCGATCGCCAAGAGCCGCGACGCCGGCGCCCGGGCGCGGGCCGAGGAAACGGTCCGCGAGCTTGCCGCGCTGTCGCTGACGCTGCACGCGAGCCTCGTGAAGGCGTCGGTGCGCAACTCGCTCGGCGGATGAACCGAGCGTCCGTTTCCCGCCGTCATCGGCGGAATCCGGTCTGACCTGCGGCCGAGCGGCCGGTGGGTAGACCGGTGGCAACACACCGATTCCGGTGTCCGTCAGCGATCGCGGCGCCGCGCCGAATTCGCCTAGACTCGTGGTACGGCGAGCCCTGCATCGGCGAGGGCGGGCAGCCGGGGAGTATGGGAGGCAGTGCGATGAGCGAAATGCGCGTGATCGGCATCCGGGTCGAGCAGCCACAAAACCAGCCCGTCCTGCTGCTGCGGGAGGCGGAGGGGGAGCGGTATCTGCCGATCTGGATAGGACAGGCGGAGGCCACGGCCATTGTGCTCGAACAGGAGGGCGTCACACCGATCCGGCCGCTCACCCACGATCTGATCAAGATCTTGATCGCGGATCTCGGGCACACCCTCGAGGAGGTTCATATCGTGGACCTGAAGGAAGGCACGTTCTACGCCGATCTCGTCTTCGACAACGAAGTGCGGATCTCGGCGCGGCCGTCGGATTCGGTGGCCATCGCCCTGCGTGTGGGCTGCCCGATCTACGCGGCGGAATCCGTGCTCGAGGAAGCCGGTCTGGTGATGCCGGACGAACGCGAGGACGAGGTCGAAAAGTTCAAGGAGTTCCTCGAGTCGGTATCGCCCGACGATTTCAAAGCGACCGATAGTTGAGAACTCGCCCTTTTTTCTAGACCTCAACTACAGGTCGAGACTGTTACCGCGCGTCGCGTTTGGTTCGGCACTGCTGCGGCCGAGAGAATGGGAAGAGTAGCCTCGTAGTCGGCGCCGGGCCGTCGGCCAGAGGCACTGATCGGCGGAGCAAGGGAGTAGTTCAGTGGCAGAGAATATGCGGGATATGCGATCGGAAGAGGGCCCGCCTCGGCGCTACGAAATACAACCCGGATTGTTCCCCGACGATTCGGTCCCCGACGACCTGGTGGGATACCGGGTGCCGACAGCCTGTCAGGTCGCCGGTATCAGTTACCGGCAACTGGACTACTGGGCGCGGACCGGTCTGGTGGTGCCGTCCATTCGCGGGGCGGCGGGCTCGGGCAGCCAGCGGCTGTATTCGTTCAAGGACATCCTGGTCCTGAAAATCGTCAAGCGGCTGCTCGACGCCGGTATTTCGCTGCAGAACATCCGTATCGCCGTCGATCATCTGCGTAGTCGCGGAGTAGAGGATCTGGCGAATATCACTCTGTTCTCCGACGGAACCTCGGTATACGAGTGCACCTCACCGGAAGAAGTCGTCGATTTACTGCAGGGCGGCCAAGGGGTATTCGGTATCGCGGTGAACAGCGCCATGCGAGAGCTCACCGGTGCCATCGCCGCATTCCCCGCCGAACGCGCCTCGGAGACCAGTGAACGCCCCGAGGACGAATTGTCCTACCGCCGCAAGGCGCGACTGACCCGGAAAACCGGCTGATCCGCTCCCGCCGGTGACGACGTGCCGAGTGAGGGCCACGCCACTTACCGGCGGGTGAGTCCCGGCCGTTGTCGCGCACCGGGCTAGAATCAGCGGGCGTCGTAGCCGTGCGGGAGAGTCCCGGATCCTCGCCGGATCCGGGCGCCGAAGGAGCAGCACCTCCCCGTCAATCTCTCAGGCACCAGGACCGTGCGGGAACCGGCGCCTCTGGAAAGTGGTGGCTGCGGGCCACCCGCCCAAGGTGAAAGGTGGCCGAGCGAGATCCGGCCGCCGAAGCTCTCAGGCGCCGCGACAGAGGGGGAGGGCCCCGAGCCGACCGTGCCGGTCGGCCGTCCCACCCAGGGAGCCGCGGTGACCCAGACCTTCGCAGATCGTCATATCGGACCGGACGACCACGAGTTCGCGCGGATTCTCGCGGCGATCGGCGTCGGTTCGGCCGACGAGCTGGCGGCTGCCGCCTTGCCCGCCGGGATTCGCGATGACGATCCGCTGGCCGGGCTGCCCGCACCGGGCACCGAACACGACGTGCTCGCCGAACTCGGGGTGCTCGCCGAATCCGATCGCGTCGCCACGTCGATGATCGGCCTGGGCTACTACGACACCCTGACGCCGCCGGTGCTGGTGCGTAATCTGCTGGAGAATCCGGCCTGGTACACCGCGTACACGCCCTACCAGCCGGAGATCAGTCAGGGCCGGCTCGAGGCGCTGCTCAATTTCCAGACCATGGTGACCGATCTGACCGGCACCGATGTCGCCAATGCGTCCATGCTCGACGAGGCCACCGCGGCCGCCGAGGCGATGACTCTGCTGCGCCGGGTCAACCGCCGGGCTCCCGCCCGGCTGGTGGTCGACCGCGATCTGTTCCCGCAGACCCGTACGGTGCTGGCCACGCGGGCCGAACCGCTGGGGATCGAGATCGTGGAGGCCGACCTCGCCGGGGACGGCCTGCCCGAGGGGGAGTTCTTCGGCGTGATGGTGCAGGTTCCGGGTGCCTCGGGCCGGATCGTGGACTGGTCGACGACCATCGCCGCTGCCCACGAGCGCGGCGCGCTGGTGGCGGCCGGAGCGGATCTGCTCGCGCTCACCCTGGTCACGCCACCGGGTGAGCAGGGCGCGGATGTCTGTTTCGGGACGACCCAGCGGTTCGGAGTCCCGATGGGCTTCGGCGGCCCGCATGCCGGATACCTGGCGGTACGCGCCGACTACGCGCGTCAGCTGCCGGGCCGGCTGGTCGGAGTGTCCAAGGACGCGGACGGCGCCCTGGCCTACCGGCTCGCCCTGCAGACCCGCGAACAGCATATTCGCCGGGAGAAGGCCACCTCCAATATCTGTACGGCCCAGGTGCTGCTGGCCATCGTGGCCGGGATGTACGCCTGCTACCACGGCGCGGACGGACTGCGGGCCATCGCCCGGCGGGTCCACGGGCACGCCGCGCGGCTGGCCGGGTCGCTCGGCACGGCCCTGGTGCACGACCGTTATTTCGACACCGTGCTGGCCCGGGTGCCGGGCCAGGCGGAGACAGTGGTCGCCAAGGCGGCCGCGCGCGGGGTGAATCTGCGCTGGGTGGACGACGACCATGTGGCCGTGGCCTGCGACGAGGCCACCACCGCCGACCACCTCGCCATCGTGCTCGAGGCCTTCGGTATCGCCCCCGCCGAGCCGGCCGTCACCGCGATCGAGGACCGGGCCTCGGAGTATCTCACCCATCCCGCGTTCACCCGGTACCACACCGAAACGGCGATGCTGCGGTATCTGCGCGCGTTGTCGGACAAGGACATCGCCCTGGACCGCAGCATGATCCCGCTCGGTTCCTGCACGATGAAGCTCAATGCCACCGCGGAGATGGAGCCGATCACCTGGCCCGGATTCGCGCGGTTGCATCCCTACGCACCGGCCGCCGATACGCCGGGTCTGCGGCGGGTGATCCACGATCTGGAACGCTGGCTGGCCGAGATCACCGGGTACGACGCGGTGAGCCTGCAGCCGAACGCAGGTAGCCAGGGCGAATACGCGGGACTGCTGGCCATCCGCCGCTATCACATGGACCGGGGTGATGCCCGCCGGGACACCTGCCTGATCCCGTCCAGCGCGCACGGCACCAATGCCGCGTCCGCCGCGATGGCGGGCCTGCGGGTCGAGGTGGTGAAGTGCCGGGCCAACGGCGATGTGGATCTCGACGATCTGCGCGCCAAGATCGCCGATCACGCCGAACGCCTGGCCTGCATCATGATCACCTACCCGTCCACGCACGGCGTGTACGAGAACGAGGTCGCCGAACTGTGCGCGCTGGTGCACGATGCCGGCGGCCAGGTCTACGTCGACGGCGCGAACCTGAACGCACTGGTCGGCCTGGCCCGGCCGGGCCGGTTCGGCGGCGACGTCAGCCATCTGAACCTGCACAAGACGTTCTGTATCCCGCACGGTGGTGGTGGTCCGGGAATCGGTCCGGTCGCGGTCCGTTCCCATCTGACGCCCTACCTGCCCGGCGATCCGCTGGTCGCCGGGTCGCACGCGGTGTCGGCGGCGGAGTACGGGTCGGCCTCGATCCTGCCGATCACCTGGGCCTACATCCGGATGATGGGAGCCGAGGGTCTGCGCCGGGCCACCCTCACCGCGATCGCGTCGGCCAACTATCTGGCCCGCCGTCTCGGCGAGTACTACCCCGTTCTCTACACCGGCGACAACGATATGGTCGCCCACGAATGCATCCTGGATCTGCGTGAGATCACCAAGCGCACCGGGGTCACCGTCGACGATGTGGCCAAACGGCTCGCCGACTACGGGTTCCACGCGCCGACCATGAGCTTCCCGGTGGCCGGCACCCTGATGGTGGAACCGACCGAGAGCGAGAATCTGGCCGAACTCGACGCGTTCGCCGCGGCCATGATCGCCATCCGGGGTGAGATCGATCGGGTCGGCGCGGGAGAGTGGCCGGCCGAGGACAACCCGCTGCGTAATGCCCCGCACACCGCGGCGAGCCTGGTCCGCGACTGGGATCATCCGTACAGCCGGGAGGTCGCGGTGTACCCGCTCGGCCTCGGGCACGACCGGCCGAAGGTGTGGCCCGCTGTGCGCCGGATCGACGGGGCTTTCGGCGACCGCAACCTGGTCTGCACCTGCCCGCCGCTCGAGGCCTACACGGACTGACGCGCGTACGGCGCCGGAAGAGTCGGTGCACCCGCTCGGCCGATGCAGGTGACGACCGGCGCGGTGTTCCGGAGGCACCGGAAGCATGGTCAGCGGTGTGGCGCGGTCAGTACGCCGGAGGCCGGGCAGCGCCCGGCCGGGTGCCGTTCCAGAGAACGGCGTCAGGCGGGAACGGGCACCTTCGCGGTGTCCGCCTCGACGGGCGGCGAGTCGTGGTCGTCCACCATGGTCTCCTCGTCGAACGGCAGTTTCCGGTCCAGGACATCGCGCACCTGCCCGGGGTCCACGGTCCTGGTCCAGGTGCCGATCAGCAGCGTGGCGACCGCGTTACCGGAGAAGTTGGTGAGCGCGCGCGCCTCCGACATGAAGCGATCGATCCCGACGATCAGACCCACACCGTCGAGGAGTTCGGGCCGGTGGCTCTGCAGTCCGCCGGCCAGCGTGGCCAGGCCCGCGCCGGTGACACCGGCCGCACCCTTGGACGCCACGATCATGAACACCAGCAGGCCGAGCTGTTCGCCCAGGTTCAGCGGTTGTCCCATCGCATCGGCGATGAAGAGGGAGGCCATGGTCAGGTAGATGGCGGTGCCGTCCAGGTTGAACGAATAACCGGTCGGCACGACCACGCCCACCGTGGTGCGCTGGACCCCCATGTGCTCCATCTTCGCGATCAGTCGCGGCAGCGCCGATTCGGAGGAGGAGGTGGCCACGATGAGCAGGTACTCGCGCGCCAGATAACGGCACAGTTTGAAGATCGACACCCGCGCCACGAGCCGCAGCAGCACGCCGAGAACCCCGAAGACGAACAGTAGGCAGGTCAGGTAGAAGGCGATCATCAGGGTGGCCAGCTGGACCACGGCGTCGAGCCCGGTGCGGCCGACCACATTGGCGATCGCGCCGAAGGCGCCGATCGGGGCCAGCCACAGGATCATCGACAGGATCCGGAAGACCAGCTTCTGGAGGAGCGTGACCCCGCGCAGGATCGGCTCCCCGGCCGAACCCATGGCCTGTACCGCGAATCCGACCAGCAGCGCCACGAACAGTGCCTGCAGCACACTCCCCGCGGTCAGCGAGGAGACCAGAGTCGTAGGAATGATGCTGTGCAGGAATTCCACGGTGCCACCGGCCCCGTGCGCCTCCTCGGCGTACTTGGCGCCCTGGCCCGCCGACTCGGTGATGTTCAGCCCGGTGCCCGGGTCGAGCAGATTGCCGACCACCAGTCCGATACCCAGTGCCACGGTGGACATGACCAGGAAGTAGCCGATCGCCAGCCCACCGACCTTGCCGACGGTGGCGGCCGCGCGCACCGATCCGATACCGAGGACGATGGTGCAGAAGATGACCGGCGCGATCATCATCTTGATCAGATCGACGAACATCGTGCCCAGCGGCGCCAGCGCGCGGCCGGCGTCCGGGGCGAGCCAGCCGACCAGTATGCCCGCCAGGACGGCGGCGACGACCGCCAGATACAGCCAGTGGGTGCGATCCCGCCGTGTTCGAGTCCGGTCCTCCATGACCAGGCCTCCTCCCGAGTCGTAGTGCACGGGCGGGTGAACCCGGCCACCACGCCCCTGTGTAATGGTGGACTGGTACGTGACGTCGGTCACGCTTTTGTGCATTTCGTTCAGCGGAGGAACTCGTGCGAACCGGTCGATGGTCCCTGGCGGGACAGGTCTTCGTCCTGCAATTGGTGCTGTTGGCGCTGGTCACGGCTCTCTGGGCGGGGTACGCGGTACTGGACGCCCGACGCGAGGGCGACCGCACGGTCACCCGCGAGGTCACCGATATCGCGGTGAGTGTCGCGGCGGCGCCGTCCACCGCGGCGGCGGTGCGTTCCCCGGATCCGACCACGCTGCTGCAACCGGTGACCGAAAGGATCCGGCAGGAGACCGGGGTGGATTTCATCGTGGTGATGGCTCCCGACCGCACCCGGTTCACCCACACCGATCCGGCGCGGATCGGCAAACCGTTCAGCGGGAACATCGACCGGGCGTTGGCCGGTGCCACCTTCACCGAGATCTACACCGGTAGCCTGGGCCCCTCCATCCGCGCGGTGACCCCCGTCTACGCCGATGGGCGGGTGATCGCGCTGGTCTCCGCGGGCGTCACCCGGGCCGTGATCGGGGCACGCTTCACCGCCCAGCTGCCCGCCATCCTCGGGGTCACGGCCGTGGGTCTTTTCGTCGCCGCCGCCGGATCGCTGCTGCTGAACCGCCGCTTGCGCAGGCAGACCCGGGGGCTGGCACCCGCGCAGCTGTGGGCGATGTACGAACACCACAACGCGGTCCTGCACGCCGTCCACGAAGGGCTGCTGGTCTTCGGGCCCACGGGCGAGCGGGCGGAGGTGGTCAACGACGAGGCCCGCCGGTTGCTGGAACTGCCTGCGGGGCCGGTGACCCGGGCCGACCTGCCGACCTCACTGCGTGACCTGGACGGCCGGACCGTACGTGACGAAACGCATGTGACCGCCGACCGGGTGCTGCTGGTCAACCAGGACGTCGTGGATCTGGGCCGCCGAGCGCACGGCACGGTGACCACCATCCGCGACCACACCGAGT
Organism: Nocardia sp. NPDC004568; assembly: GCF_040609955.1. Taxonomy (NCBI): domain Bacteria; kingdom Bacillati; phylum Actinomycetota; class Actinomycetes; order Mycobacteriales; family Nocardiaceae; genus Nocardia; species Nocardia sp. NPDC004568. The sequence continues at coordinate 111,790 of NZ_JBEXLL010000002.1, read as the reverse complement.
TGCGGACGGTCATGGGCGAACTCGATACCGTCCGGGGTTTCGCCGAATCCCTGCGGGCTCAGGCGCACGAATCGGCCAACCGGCTGCATACCGTCGTCACCATGGTGGAGCTGGGCCGTTATGCCGAGGCGGTGCAATTCGCGACCGCGGAACTGGAGCTGTCCCAGGTACTGATCGATCGGCTGCTGGCCGAGGTGGGTGATCCGGTCCTGGCGGCCCTGCTGCTGGGCAAGGTGAATCAGGCCGCCGAACGTGATGTCGAACTGACCGTGACCGCCGATACCGCCATGGATTCGGCGGCGCCGCTGACCACCCGGGAGGCGGTCACCCTGATGGGGAATCTGATCGACAACGCGATCGACGCCGCCGCCGGCAGCCCCGACGCCTGGGTCGAGGTGACCGCCCGCGCGGACGCGACGGCACTGACGGTCCGGGTTGCCGACAGCGGTCCCGGCATTCCACCGGACAGTTTCACCCGAGCTGCGGAACGCGGATACTCCACCAAGGCCCGGCACCACGGTCTGGGCTTGGCGCTGGTGCTCGGGCTGGTCACTCGCCACGGGGGTGCCATCGGCACCGAAACCGTTCCGGAGAGTGCCGTCACGGTACGTATTCCACGGGAGCGGCGCGCATGATCCGGGTGCTCATCGTGGAAGACGAGCCGCTGATCGCCGACGCCCACGCGGCCTACCTCGGTCGGATGTCCGGATTCCGCGCGGTGGGGCACGCCCGCACCGGCCGCGACGCGCTGCGGTCGGTCGCCGCCTCCGCCGCCGCCGGTACGCCCATCGATCTGGTGCTGCTCGATATCGGTCTGCCGGATATGAGCGGCCTCGAGGTGGCGGCGACGCTCGTCGGGCAGCGGCCGCGACCGGATGTCATCGCGATCACCTCGGCCCGGGATCTCGCCATGGTCCGGGCCGCCGTCTCCCACGGCGTGGTGCTCTATCTGCTGAAACCCTTCACCTTCGCGGCGTTCCGGGAGAAACTCGAACGGTACCGCGAGTTCCACGGTGCGCTGCCCACCGGTGCGGCCGCCGCGACCCAGGACGATATCGATCAGGCCCTGGCGGTGCTGAGGACGCCCGCGCGGCAGGCCGGCACCCCGAAGGGGGTCGCGCCGAATACGCTCGCGGAGATCACCCGCGTGGTCCGCGCCGCGCCGGACGGGCTCACCGCCGCCGACGCCGCGACCTCGGTCGGGGTCTCCCGGATCACCGCCTGGCGCTATCTGGAGCGGCTCGCCGAAGACGGTGTGCTGGACCGGCGTTCCGACTACGGCCGGACCGGCCGGCCCCGCACCCGCTATCGCTGGCGGGAATCCGGCGCGGGGCGGTCCGGATGATTGCCGGTCAGGGCGTGGTGAGCGCCCCGACCATGGCGGTACCGAACTCGAGGTCGTTACTGCTCGGCAGTACGGCGTAGCTGCCGCCGGTGCGCTGGGCGAGCGTGCGCAGCGTATCGGTGCCCTGGCCACCGCCGACGACGATGACGTCCACCCGGACCGGTGTCGCGGGATCACCCGCGTCCTGGATGGCCGACAGGAGGTCTTCTCCGCTCAGCGTGGACTCGTCCTCGGGTCCGTCGGTGACGAGCAGGATCGAATTGGTGCGGTCGGCGGCGTAGGTCTCGACGGCGCCGCGGTATGCGGCGAGCAGGGCCGGATAGCATTCGTCGGCGCTGTCCGCGCTGGCCTCGATCTTCCCGAGCGAGCCCATCAGGGTGCCGCGATGCTCGTCGTCGAGGCGGGCGGTCCCGGCGATGACCCGGTACGGATTGTCGCCGTCGACGTTCTTGCCGAAGGTCCAGATCCCCAGGCCGAAATCGGGCGGCATCACGTTCAGGGTGGAGGCCAGCGCGCCCACGGTGTTGGCCAGGCGGGTCAGCTCACCTTCGGTGGTGCTCATGGAGGAGGACACGTCCAGCAGCGCGGTGGCCTGCACCCCGAGTACCGGGTGGGTGATCGCCTTCCGGAGCCGGTCCAGCGCGGCGCGCGGCGGGGCGGCGACCTGCTGGGCCGGCGGCGCGGCGAAGCCGGCGGCGATCAGCTCGCGCTGCTGTTCGGGCCGGCGCAGGTAATCGGCGAACAGACCGGCGATGAGATTCTGTGTCTCGTCCACCCAGGGACCGGACATGATGGCGGCGGGGTAGTCGGCCACCGGTGCCGCCCCGACGGGGACATAGGCGGTGGCGCTGCCGTTGGCCGTCAGTTGCCGCTGGGTGACGGGTACGGCGTGCACCGCCGCCTCGGCCGGCGCGGCGGCCGACAGGGTGGTCAGCGCGGCGGAGACATCGGTGGCCTCGGGCGCGGCGGCGGCCAGACCGGATACCGCGGAAATCGCCTGGCCGGATTTCGCGGCCTCCTCGGTGAGCGGTTCGGTGCCGGAGATCGCGCCCGCCACGGCCGCGGCGACGGCCAGCGTGCTGTCGCCCGGCGGCAGGGCCAGCTCCAGGCCGGCCCATCCGGGCAGGCCGATCTGATCGAGTGAACCCTGTTGCAGCCGGGGCAGATCCGCCCACGAGGTCTGGGTGGCGGCCAGCGCGTGCCGCAGGATCTCCGGTACGGCCAGCACGATGGGGCTGGACGCGATCGACTGCGGGGTTCCTTCGATGAGGCCGGGTACCCGCATCGACTCGATATCGCGGCTGGACACGGGAATCCACAGGCCCGGCCGGGGCCCGAGGACGGGATTCCAGGTGGCGTTGGAGGTGAAGGCGGCCACCATATCGGCGGACGGTCGCTCGGTGACGACGACCTTCGCGCAGTGGTCACGGACCACCGGCCGGGTCTCGTTGTATCGTGCCGCGATGGTGCGGACCGGGTCGGCGACCTCCGGGTCGGCCGTGACGTCGAGGACGGCCTCGCCTTCCACGCACGTGCCCGCGGAGGCCGATCGGTCCGCGGAATCCGTGCCCAGTCGAGAACATCCGAAAACCAGTGCGACCAGGACCACCACGATAACCGCCGCGATCACCGGTCCCTTGCTCGATCTCCGGGAAGAACCGGTGCTGCGATGGGTACCCACGGACAGTCAGTCTATGGTCCTGAACCGCCTCGTGACGCACCACGGTCACGACTGTGGGGCCGTGCTCGCCGCACGGCCCCACAGTGCCTCCGACCAGCTTCGATCCGGCTACTCCCGGATCATCGTGCCTCGGTCGAATTCCTGCCCGCCCCACACGCCGGATTGTCCGGTGCGCTCGGCGAACCTCCGGCATTCGGGCCGGATCGGGCAGCGCCCGCACACTTCCCGCGCATAGGCGAAGTCCTGGGACGGGTAGGGAAACCACGCCTCGTGGTTCGGGTCGCCACGGCAGGCTGCCCGATGCCATGCGCGGCTGTCGGAGACGGGCAGCAGGTCTGCCAGAATCTCGACGGTCATCTCGATCCCCTCCTCTCGTGGATCGCCTCGGTGGTGGTCGTTGTCGCGAGGTGTCGCCAGACCCGGCGCTGGGCCCGGGCGAGCGGGTCCGGCGGCCGGGGCTGCCAGAGCAGCCGCATCCCGGCCTCTTCCGGAGTGCGGTCGGCTTTGCCGGTATTGCAGGTCACGCAGCACGCGATCAGGTTCTCCCAGGTGTTGGGCCCGCCCCGGCTGCGCGGCCGGATGTGGTCGACGGTGTGCGCCCCGGCGCCGCAGTATCCGCACCGGTTCCCGTCCCGCCGCAGGATCGCGGCATGGGTGGCGCGGCCCTCGGGCCGGCGGACCGCGAGATGGGCCAGGTACCGGTAGCGGACCAAGCGGATCGTCTCCGGCAGCATGATCTCGGTGTGCTGGGACCGGATCGGGAAATGCGGCTGCCGGATCACGATGGACTCGGCGATTCCGCTGGTCAGCAGGACCACCGCCCGGTCGGCCGGAATCCGGGCCAGCGCCTCGTAGCTGGCATTGAGCACCAGGACCCGGGTGTGTATCCAGTTGTCCGGAGTGAGGGTCGCCGGTTCGGCGACAGCGATGGTCGGCATGGGAATCACCAGGTTTCGACGGCCCGGGACAGCCGGGACTACAACGGATGCGGGAGAAGGCGGGCGGTCAGCGCCGCTGCGGGAGGAGCCGGTCGATCGCGAGATCGCCGACGGCGGAACCCGGCTGTCGCGACGGTTCGCCGCGGACGCCCATCGGCCGGTTCGGTGCGCTGGTGTGCGCTGCCGACTCGGCGTTCGACCGGGGATCACCGGCCGGTGCGACTGGATACAAGACCACTCCTCCCTTCGCTGTGTCGTAGCCCTGCCGGGGTGGCGGACCGGATGGAATACATGGTGGCACAGGGCGGTAGCGGTTGTCGGCTCATTTTTCCGGCGCCGATTCGGGGCGCGCTCGCCCGGCCCGCCGGAGTCCGGAAAAGGGGCGTCGCGGCCGCCGGGATGTCCGCGCGGCGGAGCCCGGGCGGTCGTATCGGTCCGGAGTAGAGTCCGGACCGGGACCTCTGCGCCCCCGTCCACGTGATCACCCGGCGATCGGAGCGCCGCTACCGGTCGGTAACATAAACATCGACTTTCCACCCGGTATTTCGCGGAAGTGAGGCACGTAGATGACAGAGCGGAAAAAGGTCGGCGGGCTCGAGGTTGCCACCGTTCTCCACGACTTCGTAGAGAACGAGGCGCTCCCCGGTACCGGCGTCGATTCCGCCGCGTTCTGGGCCGGCGCCGAGCGGATCATCACCGAGTTCGCGCCGCGCAACCGGGCCCTGCTGGCCGAACGCGACGAGATCCAGGGCAAGCTGGACGCCTGGCACAGCGAACACCCGGGTGCCAACTACGACAAGTCGGCCTATAAGCAGTTCCTGGTGGAGATCGGCTACCTGCAGCCCGAGCCCGCCGATTTCAGCATCGGCACCACCGGCGTCGACGACGAGATCAGCAGTACCGCCGGTCCGCAGCTGGTGGTTCCGGTGAGCAACGCGCGGTTCGCCGTCAACGCCGCCAACGCCCGCTGGGGCTCGCTCTACGACGCGCTCTACGGCACCGACGCCATTCCCGAGACCGGGGGCGCCGAGAAGGGCACCGGCTACAACCGGGTGCGCGGGGACAAGGTCATCGAGTGGGCCCGCAATTTCCTCGACGACGCGGTCACCCTGATCACCGGCTCGCATATCGGCTCCACCTCCTACGCCATCGTCGACGGTGAGCTCGAGGTGGGCCTGGAGGACGGCACCACCATCGGCCTGGCCGATGCCGGTCAGCTGGTCGGCTATATCGGCGACCCGGCCGCGCCGCGGTCGATCCTGCTGAAGAACAACGGACTGCACATCGAGATCCAGATCGATCCGGAGTCGCCGATCGGCAGCACCGATACCGCCGGGATCAAGGACGTCGTCCTCGAATCCGCGGTCACCACGATCATGGACTTCGAGGACTCCGTGGCCGCGGTGGACGCCGAGGACAAAACCCTCTGCTACCGCAATTGGCTGGGCCTGATGAAGGGCGATCTGGCCGAAGAGGTCACCAAGGGCGGTAAAACCTTCACCCGGACCATGAACCCGGACCGGGTCTACACAGCCCTCGACGGGTCCGAACTGACCGTGCACGGCCGGTCGCTGCTGTTCGTCCGCAATGTCGGCCATCTGATGACCAGCGACGCGATCCTGGACGCCGAGGGCAACGAGGTTCCCGAGGGCATCCTCGACGGCATCATCACCTCCTTGATCGCCAAGCATTCCCTCCGCGACGACGTGGCGCTGACCAACAGCCGTACGGGTTCGGTCTACATCGTGAAGCCGAAGATGCACGGTCCGGACGAGGTGGCCTTCACCAACGACCTGTTCGCCGCGGTCGAGGATGTGCTGGACCTGCCGCGCAACACCCTCAAGGTCGGCATCATGGACGAGGAGCGCCGCACCACGGTGAACCTGAAGGCGTGTATCAACGCCGCCGCCGATCGCGTGGTGTTCATCAACACCGGCTTCCTGGACCGCACCGGCGACGAGATCCACACCTCCATGGAGGCGGGTCCCATGATCCGCAAGGCCGAGATGAAGACCCAGCGCTGGATCCTGGCCTACGAGGACTGGAACGTCGATACCGGTATCGCGGCCGGTCTGCCGCACAAGGCGCAGATCGGCAAGGGGATGTGGGCCATGCCGGATCTGATGGCCGGCATGCTCGAGCAGAAGATCGGTCATCCCAAGGCGGGTGCCACCACCGCGTGGGTGCCCTCGCCGACGGCGGCCACCCTGCACGCCACCCATTACCACCTGGTGGATGTGTTCAAGCGGCAGGCCGAGATCGCCAAGGGCGGGGCGCGCGCGAGTGTCGACGATATCCTCGAGATCCCGCTGGCCGCGGATACGACCTGGTCCGAGGCCGACAAGCAGCAGGAACTCGACAACAACTCGCAGTCCATCCTGGGCTACGTGGTGCGCTGGATCGACCATGGTGTGGGGTGCTCCAAGGTGCCCGACATCTCCGATATCGCGCTGATGGAGGACCGCGCCACCCTGCGGATCTCGAGTCAGCTGATGGCCAACTGGTTGCGTCACGGTGTGGTCACCACCGATGAGGTGGTGGCGAGTCTCGAGCGGATGGCGCCCGTGGTGGACCGGCAGAACGCCGGTGACCCCGGCTATCGTCCGATGGCGCCCGATTTCGCGGGCAGTGTCGCGTTCCAGGCCGCGAAGGACCTGATCCTGGAGGGGACCGCGCAGCCCAACGGCTACACCGAGCCGATCCTGCACCGCCGCCGCCGCGAGGCCAAGGCGCTGGCGGGTAAGAACGAGGCGTAACAGCCTCCGGTACGACAGCACGCAGTCCCGGCCTCGCGCGCGGCCGGGACTGCGTGCCGCCTGGCTCGGCGTTCCCGCGGGGGCAGGAATGTCTCCGCCGGGTCCCGGTGTTGCCCGGGACATGAAGGTTTTGATCGTCTACGCGCACCCGGAACCCGATTCGCTCACCGGAGCCCTGAAAGATGTAGCCGTCGAACAGTTGCGGGCCGACGGCCACGAGGTGCGGGTGAGCGACCTCTACGCCATGGGCTGGAAGGCCCACGCCGACTCCGCCGATTTCGGGGCCGTCGAGGAGACGAACTTCATGCTGGCATCGGGCGAGGCCTTCGCGAACGGCACGCTGAGCGCGGATATCCGTGCCGAACAGGAGAAACTTCTGTGGGCCGATACCGTGCTGCTGCACTTCCCGCTGTGGTGGTTCGCCATGCCTGCCATCCTCAAGGGTTGGGTGGACCGGGTGTTCACCTGCGGGTTCGCCTACGGCGCGGGCGGTACCGCCATCCCGCGCTACGGTGACGGCGTACTCGCCGGACGGCGGGCGATGCTCGTGGTGGCCGTCGGCGGCCGCGAACCGGCGTACTCCGATCGCGGAATCAACGGTCCGATAGCGGATCTGCTGTTCCCCATCCACCACGGCATGCTCTACTACCCGGGGATGGCTGTGCTGCCGCCGTTCGTCGTACACGGCGCGATGCGGGTGGACGACGAACGCTTCGAGCGGCTGGCCATCGATCTGCGCAAGCGGCTGGCCGAGCTGGACAGCGCCGAACCGATCCGGTACCGGCGTCAGGCCGGCGGCGACTACGATCGCGGACTCCGGCTCGAACCGGGACGCGAGGAGCCGGGAGCCACCGGATTCGGGTTGCACATCGCCTCCCAGGAGGGTGCGGCGGCCGCCTTCCGCCGCGAATCCGATTCGCGCAGTGGGCGGTTGCGGAGGGCTCGGGCTGCGGACGTTCCGGCGCAGGACTAGCTTGGTCGAGTCGAGACCGTATCCGGGGAACGAGTGGATCGGTTCCCTGTTCGATGGAGGAGAATTTTGCGAGTCCTGCTGGTCGCGAGCGCTTTCAACAGCCTGACACAGCGTGTGCACACCGAACTGCGTTATCGCGGGCACGAGGTAGCGGTCGAATTGGCGCTCGGCGACGACCTGCTGCGGGCCCGGGTCGCGGCGTTCCGCCCCGATCTCATCGTGGCGCCCATGCTGACCACCGCTGTCCCGGAGGATATCTGGACCGAGCACACCGTGCTGATCGTGCATCCCGGCCCCACGGGTGATCGCGGCCCCTCCTCGCTCGACTGGGCGATCAGTGATGGCGCGTCCGAGTGGGGTGTCACGGTGCTCCAGGCGGTCGAAGAGATGGACGCCGGGCCGATCTGGGCTTCGGTGCCCTTCCCGGTCCCCGCGTGCGGGAAGAGCGAGCTGTACCGTAACGAGATGTCGGATGCCGCCGTGGCCGCGGTGCTGCTGGCCGTCGAACGTTTCGGCGCCGGGGATTTCGTGCCCGAACCGCTGGACTACGACCGGCCCGATGTCCGGGGGCGGTTGCGGCCCTATCACTCCCAGCAGTACCGCCGGATCCACTGGGCGACCGAAAGCACCGCCGAGGTGCTGCGCAAACTCCGTGCGGCCGATTCGCAACCCGGGGTGCTCGACGAGCTCTACGGCCGTGAGTATTTCGTGCACGGCGGTCACAACGAGGATCAATTGCGCGGTACGCCGGGTGCGGTGATAGCCACCCGTGACGGGGCCATCTGCCGGGCCACCGTCGACGGCGCGGTCTGGTTGCCGCAGTTGCGGCGCCGTCGGACACCGGGCGGACCGGCGACGTTCAAACGGCCCGCGGTGGCGGCGCTGGGCGCCGACCTGCCCCCTGCCACCCCGGAGGTGCCGGTCTCGGCCGCCGCGGCGGCCGTCCGCGACACCTGGTCGGAGGTGCGCTACCGCGAGGCAGGGTCGGTGGGCTACCTCGAGTTCGCCTACGCGGGCGGGGCGATGAGTACCGCGCAGTGCCGCCGGCTGCTCGCCGCCTATCGCGAGGCGTGCGCGCGGCCGACCCGAGCCCTGGTCTTCGGCCCGGCCCGCGACTTCTTCTCGAACGGCATCCACTTGCACGTCATCGAGTCGGCCGAGGATCCGGCCCGGGAGTCCTGGCACAACATCAACGCCATGAACGATCTCGTGGAGGCGATCCTGACCACCACGGACAAACTCGTCATCTCCACGCTGCCCGGTAACGCCGCCGCGGGCGGGGTGATGCTGGCGCTGGCCGCCGACGAAGTATGGGCCCGCGAGGCCGCAGTGCTCAATCCCCACTACCGCCTGATGGGCCTGTACGGCTCGGAGTACTGGACCTATTCGCTACCGCGGCGTGTGGGCGCGGCCGAGGCCGCGCGGCTCACCCGGGAGACGCTGCCGGTGGGTGCGAAAGCGGCCGCGGAGCTCGGCCTGGTGGATCGGGTGGGTTCCGGGGACACCGCCGAATTCGCCGCCTGGGTGCGCCGGGAGGCGGAGGCGCTGGCCGATTCGCCCGAGCTGGAGAACCGCCTGACCGCCAAGAAACAACTGCGGGAGGCCGACGAGGCCGCCAAACCGCTGGCGGAGTACCGTGCCGAGGAACTGGCGCAGATGCGCCGGAATTTCTTCGAGGAGGGCGAGCCCTATCACGAACTGCGGCGGAACTTCGTGTACAACGTGGTGCCGCCTGCCACTCCGGCGTACCTGCAGAGCTGATCCGGACATTCCGGCCTTAGCTCAGTTGTGACATCAAGTGGCGAACGTACACCCCCGTGGGGTGAAATTTTTACTCTGCGGGCCCCTTCGGGGTGTGTCGAACTACTGTCCAGGTGGCCGCAGTTCGGAAATCGACTAGTACATCGGAGTTACGCGTGCAGCTCGAGCACTTCAGCAATGGGTGGGTGACACCTGTCCTCGCCTATTTCATGTCGTTCATCGGGTCGGTGCTCGGTCTCCGCTGCGCGGTCCGCGCGCGGTCGTCGGAGCAGGCCGGCGGCTGGCTGGTCGCGGCGGCCATCGCGCTCGGCGGCGCGGGTATCTGGGTCATGCACTTCACCGCCATGCTCGGTTTCTCCATCGGCGGGATGACCATCCGCTACGACATGCCGATGACGCTGCTCAGTGCCGGGATCGCGATCGTGGTCGTCCTGATCGGACTGGCGATCGTCGTGCGCGGGCACCGGGAGGCCATCGCGTTGCCGCTGGGTGGAGCGATCACCGGCATCGGGGTCGTGGGGATGCACTATCTGGGCATGGCCGCGATGAACTCCGGCGCCGAGATGGAGTACAACACCGGCCTGGTGCTGCTGTCCATCCTGATCGCGGTGGTCGCGGCGACCGCCGCGCTGTGGTTCATGCTGCACGTGAAGGGCTGGGGCAACACCATCGGCGCGGGCCTGATCATGGGTGTCGCGGTGTGTGGCATGCACTACACCGGTATGGCCGCCATGAGTTCCCAGCACGGTGACCACACCGCGGTGCCGGAGGGTGTCGCTCCGGTGGAGTTGCTCACTCCGCTGCTCACCACCGTCGCGCTGGTCGTGGTGGGTCTCGTCGTCCTGGTCGGCGTGGCCGAGCTCGAAGTACGGTCCACGGCCGCGGCGAAGCAGGAGTACGAATCCGACGAGGTCGCGACCCTCACCACCGATCCCGCGACGCTCGCCGTCAGCGGCCGGGAGTGGCCGCGGATGCCGGTGGACCGCTAGTCTGCCGCCTGTCGCAGTGGTGACATCGGGGCAGGGCCCGGGTGTTGTCCGCGGCCGGGCGACCTGATCTGGGCCGCCGTATCTGCAAGCCGAAGTGAGGATTGTTCGAATGGGTAGTACCGTCATCGATATCTTCGCGTTGATCATCACGCGAATCGGGGACTTCTGGACCTGGGCGTCGACCGGCTCGGCGGGTTTCCCGCCCCTGTGACCCGGTAGCGATCGCCGATACGGAGCCCGGACGCTGTGTGCGTCCGGGCTCCGTCGTGTTCGCGCCGGGGCGGGCGGCGGGAGCGGCCCGGCGGGTTCAGGCGGGTAGCGGGATGTTCTGGAGCCGGACCTGTCCTCGGGCGAGCGTCTTACCGCTGTCGCCGTCGGCGATGACCACCTGCCACAGCTGCTGGGTCCGTCCCTGGTGTAGCGGCTCGGCGGTGACCGTGGCCCGTACCGCGGTGGCCGGTCGCAGGAAATCGGTCGCGTTGTGGACGCCGACCGCGAACTCGCCGCGATCGACCACGGCGGCGCTGGCGCCGATACTGGCCGCGCTCTCCACGATGGTCGCGTAGACGCCGCCGTGGACCACGCCCCAGGGGGTGTGGTGGTCGGGGCCGAGTTCGACGTGGCCGCGAACACCGGTCCCGGAGAAGTGGTCCACCACGAAGCCGCTCGCGGCGACGAATCGCCCGGCGTCGGCGAGATCCACGCTCGGTAGTCGGTCGGGCGGGTCCGAGATCTCCGGCATGTGGTGCTCCCTGGTCGTGGTCTGACTTTCGATATACAAGCTAGCCATGGTAGGGCACTGACTGTCAAGTCCGCAGTCAGATACGCTGGCCGCATGGAGTGGCTCGAATACAGCACCGCCAACTGCTCGGTCCAGCGCACCCTGGATATCGTCGGAGATCGCTGGACGATGATCGTGCTGCGTGAACTGTTCAACGGTGTCCATCGTTTCGAGCAGATGCGTCAGCACTCCGGGATCTCGGAATCGGTGCTGTCCAACCGGCTGGGCAAACTCGTCGACGCGGGCATTCTCGACGTGGTGCCCTATCGGGAGGCCGGTAGCCGGACCCGTCGCGAATACCGGCTCACCGGTAGAGGCCGCGCTCTGTATCCGATCCTGATCGCCCTGCTGCACTGGGGTGACGAGTACTGCGCCGATCCCGAAGGGCCCGCGCTCACTGTCGCGCATCGCGACTGTGGCGCCCCGGTGGACGTGGTCATTCGGTGCCGGGCCGGCCATGATCTGGACGGACCCCGGGAGGCGGAGACGCACGCGGGCCCGGCGGCCCGGCGGCTGCCGGAGGTGAGCTCGGACTCGTGACGCGCTGTGGCCCGCGCACCCCGTACCGGGGCTCTTTCGCGTGGTCCGTGAGCGGTGGGCGCGTGCGCTGTACGGTTCGCCGCGCCGCGGCCGCATAGAGTGGGGTCCGTGATCTCCGGGGGTGTATCAGGGACGGCGCGGCGGCCCGTGGCGACATGGTGGTCGATGACCACGGTGGTGGTGGCGGTCCTGGTCGAAATCTGCTGTGTGGCGGTGATCTGGTTCGTCGCCTCGGACGGCGATGTGGGGTACCTGCTGCTCCTCACCGGTGCGCTGCTGGGTCTGGCCGTGCTGTGGGCGATCTGTGCGGTATTCGGGCTGATCAGGTATCGGGCCTGGCTGCTGAGCGTCGTCGCTCCGGTCCTGGTGCTGGCGGCCGTCGCCGCGGTGTACTCGGGCGCCGCCGAACAGGTGGGCTGGCGAGTATCCAAGGCGGCGTTGGACGAAGCCGCGGCGCAGTGCGTCGCGCGCTCCGAGCCCGGCCGGATCGGCGTATACGCGATCGAGTGGGTGGACCGGACGGCCGACGGGTGCCATTTCTACACCGGCGGCGGCTTCCTCGATCCGGTCGGGTTCGCCTACCTCCCCGAGGGGCCTCCCCCCGAGCGCCGGAGCAGTGAGACCATCTACCGGCAGTACGACGGTTCGTGGTACCGCTTCGTCGTCTCGTGGTGACCGGTCGAGTCCTTCGCGTCGACCCGGACGCAGATCACGACCCCACGACCGACTGCTGGTCCGCGGGTGGCGAATACACCGATTCGTCCACACGCAGCACCATGAAACCGTTGTCCGAGCAGGTGACGTACAGGTCGTTGCCGCGCCACTCCGGCGGCGACAGGCACCAATCGGTGGAGACATCGCCGAAGGCGAGTTTCCCGGTCCGCGAACTCAGCGCCTGCGAGGGGTCGAACCGGCCCTCCAGGACCGCACGGGCCGCGCTGGGCGCGGTCATCGCCGGGATGCCGAGCAGCGATGCCAGCGCGTGCGGCGAATTGACGAGTTCCAGATTGCGGCCGGTGCGGGCCGGCGGATTGAAGTAGGCGATCTCCCGGATGGCCCGTGGATCCCGGATATCGAAAACCCTTATGCCGGAGGAGATCCAGCCGCAGGCGAGGGCGGTCGGATCCACCGGCCGGTCGGCCGCGCAGTAGTGCGATTCGTAGGCGAAGATCGAACCGCCCATGGACGACGCGATATTGCTGTCCAGATTCTGTGGCAGATTGATCTCGAGTTTGATCTTCGCCACGACCCGCGGATCGGCGTCGTCGGAGATATCGATGAGTTTCACACCGCCGGAACCCCCTTCGTCCACGGTGTAGACGTGCGGCCTGCCGCCGTAGGTGACCGGAATGCTGTGCTGAGTGGCCCATCCGTCCGACCAGAACATCCGCCCGAGATGGTGGACCTGCGGGTTCGGGTCGCGCCGCTGGACCGCGCTGATATCCAGCACGGTGATACCGCTCAGCGCCGAAAGGTACATGCGGTTACCGTCCGGGCTCACCCCGAAGCCGTGCGCGGTGAGTCCGGTCAACCCCTGCCAGACGACCCGCGGATTCGCCGGATCGGTGAGATCGACGGCGCTGAGGAATCCGGGTGTGATTCCGGAGGCCCAGTAGGTGCGGCCGTCGGGGGAGAAGCCGCCCTCGTGTGTGGTGATCGGCAGCGGCATACCCAGATTCGTGCCCGGACCGGGGTTGAGCAACCGCGGATGCGCGCAGTCGGAGATATCGTAGACCGACAGATATCCGGCGCCGACCAGTAGCGGGACGCCGGTGCCCACGAGCAGTTTCCGCTCCCGGTTGACCTTCAGGCTCTCCCAGGTGCCGGCCACCATGGCGGGCTCGTTCAGAGTCGCCGTCGGCCGCGGATGCGCCGGATCGGAGACGTCGAGCACCTGCACGCCGCCGTTCTGGTGCAGCAGGTTGCCGGGGAAGAACGTGCCCATATAGGCGCAGTGCTCGAAGCTGGTGGAAGTGATGCCGGCGCCACGCCCGGCGAACCGGCCGACCAACGACATATTGCACCGATAGCCCTGCGTACTGCGGCCGCTGTCCCGGTCGGCCGCCGGTACATCGCCCTGGAAACCCGGCTCGGGCATCGAGCCGGGTCCGCACTCGGCCCGGGGCACCGAGGTCCGGCCGACATCGAGGAATTCCCGCACCTGGTTCTGGATATCGGATCGGAGATCCGCCGACGCGCTGCCCGGCAGCATGACCGCGGCGACCACACCCACCGCCCCCAGGACCAGCGCTCTGGTCCGGCGGAACCTTCCGAAGGGACGCTCCATTGCATCCTCACGCTTCCCGAGCTCCGTTGCTCGACCCGGTCATCCGGGAGGGTTCGGTACACATCCCGGGATTTGTTCAGTAATGGTAGCGATCGGGGAGTGGCGGAATAAGGGTTTTCACGGAATACGCGACCGGGTGAAGAACCGCTTCCGGTGAGCGCTCGGCCGGTGCGTGCCTCCGAGTGCACCGCGGCGTGGGACGGTAACGCCTCCACGGCAGCGCGAGCTGCGGTGGAGGCGTGGGTGGACAACGGGTGCCGTCAGTCGAACTTGCCGGCCTTCGCCGCGTTCAGGAAGGTGTCCCATTCGGAAGGGGTGAAGACAGCGCGGGACCCGACTCCGCCCCGGACAACGCTACATGGCGGATCTGCCGCGCCTTTTCGGAAAATCGCGCGACCTCGATGTCCCGTTCCATGTACAGATCTCCGGCAAGGATCTCCTTGTATGCCGCCGGCGGCTCCTGAAGTCTGGAAGTCGGCAACGGCGGAAAGCTGAACAGGACAAAGGACCCGGCGATCAGTCCCACGGGGTACTGCGTCGTGGCCGGGACGATACGGATCTCCACACCGCGATCCTCCGAACGCTCCAGCAGACGCCGGATCTGATCGGCCATCACCGCGGGTCCGCCCACGCAATAGCGCAGTACTGCTTCCGACAAGAGGGCTTCGAATCGATAGCCCTCTCGATCCAGGAGGCCTTGTCTGGGCATGACGACATCGAGAATTCGCTCCACCTCCTCCGACGATCGTTTGGGCGAGGCGGCCCAGGTGAGAGCCCTTCGATACTCTCTGGTCTGAAGTAATCCCGGGACCACGGCGGTCTGCCAGGACGTCACCCAGTTCGCGGCCTCTTCGAGTGCGAGGTAGTGGTCGAAACCCTGGGCGATCGCGTCCGCATAGGAGCGCCACCACCCCGATCCGGAGGCCGAAGCCGCCCGGATCTCCTGGGCCAGGCCGAGCAGCAGCCGGCGTTCGGAGTCGGAGGCGCCATAGGCATTCGCCAGGGCATTGAGCGCGAGGTCGGTGACCTTGGTCCGGCGGCCGTCTTCGAGGCGCCCGTAGGACTGCGGACTGGTCTCGGCGATCCGGGACGCCGCCGATTGCGTGATGTTGTTGCGTTCCCGCAATTTTCGCAGCTGGCGGCGCACTGGTCCGCAGTGATATGCCGCCGTCGGGCATCGATCTGCGCCGGATGGCCGAACGGCATGGATATCGCCTGGTGTACACGGTCCGCACCGATGCCGGCGCGGTGGTGACCACGCTGGCGGTGGTGCAGCACGTCCGGGAGTGGGAGGCCGGCGCCGTCGTCGTCCCGGGCTTCGAACACGCCTTCGCGATCCGTCAGGTGATCACCGGGTACGCCGCGCTCATCACCCCGTCCCGGCTCTACCCGTGTGGGCATCGCTGGCCGTCCGATGCCCTTCGGTGCGAGCGCACGAAGTGATCGTGGGGCGTGGTGCGGTGTGGTGTGGTCCAGCCGAGTTCCGGTGAACTGTTTCGGGCCCGATCCTCGTGCGAACTACCGGGGGAACGGCGCGCGGCCGGCCGGACATGGCAGTCGGCGCAGGCGAACAGGCCGCGTGCCCGCCGCGCCGGGCGCCGACCGAGCCGGGGCGGTCGGCCGTGGACACTCCGGTGCCACCGGGAGCGGCGAGAGCGGCAGCACGGAATGTCGGCGTCGCGAACTATTGTTCGCTACTGGTATCTCGGCGACACGAGGGTCGTGGCCCGATCGATTCGACCGGGCCGCACCGTCCGGTCGCGCCCCGCCCGCGTTCACGCGCCGCTGCACGGCGTGCCCGCGGAACTGCTTGTACCCCGACGAGAGTGAGGACCGTAGTCATGCCGACCCGGCCCGAAGTGCGCTCGGCGCGCCGTGACGAGATCGGCGCTCTGGCGCGCACACTGGGCGCTGCCTTCCACGACGATCCGGTGATGGAATGGCTGTGGCCCGATCCGTACCGGCGCGCCCTCGGGCTGCCCCGGCTGTTCGCCACCCAGACCCGGCACCAGCATTTCGCCACCGGCGCGGTCGATATCGCGCGGGATCCCGCCGGCGCGATCGGCGGGGCCGCCCTGTGGGACGCGCCCGGGGCGTGGAAACCGTCCCCCTGGCGCGCACTCCGCATGCTCCCTCGGCTCGCCCGGGCATTCGGCGGGCGGTTGCGGAAAGGGAAGGCACTGATGGACCTCATGACCGAGATGCACCCGGACGAACCGCATTGGTATCTCGCGACCGTCGGCACCGATCCGGAGCGGCGCGGGCACGGTTTCGGGCAGGCCCTGCTGGGTGCCAGGCTCGAACACTGCGACCGCGAGGGCATCCCGGCCTATCTCGAATCCAGCAAATACGCGAATATCGCCTACTACGAACGCTTCGGCTTCGACGTGACCGGGACCATCACGCTGCCCGGCGGCGGGCCGGACATGTGGCTCATGTGGCGCACGCCCCGGCCGCGTGGTTGACCCGCGCGCTGCGCTGTGACCGCCCGCCCTGGCGAGGTCAGTCCTCGGCGACCACGATCACGCTGTCCAGCGCGGACAGGGTGATCGTGGTGTCCTTGGGCGGGTTGAGGGTGACGCCGTAGGCCGGCGGCCGGCCCGCGTGGCGGTGGAGCCGGTAGCCGATCGCGGCTTCGCCGCGCAACCGCGCCGCATGGACGAGGGTGGCGAAGTTGATCTCCCTCTCGGTGGTGACGTAGTCCGGCGCGGGTTTGAGGTAGATCTCGGATCCGCTCGGATCGAACAGATCGGTGAACACCGCGTGCAGGTGGCGGTTCTCGGCGAGCTGGGTCAGCAGCAGGCTGATCAGCTTGCTACTGACTATGAAGTCGTCGGCCTTGGTGACCTGGGCGATCTCCCGGTTGGCATCGTCGTTCATCTCGGTGACGATCGAGTACGGGTCACCGAGCCGGACTTCGATATCCCGCAGGTGTAGCAGGGTCACCAGGGTGCGGTCGTCGGCGTGGTGCTCGTCGAGCGTGTCATCCGTGAGCACGACCACGTGTTGATAGCTGCCCGGGTTCAGCGCTTCCAGCGAGCGTCGGCTGGTCGGCTCGCAGTGCCGGTAGCCGACGGTCACATTGGCCCGCGGACTACCGGTGACCTCCTCGGGCGGCGGGTGCGGGGAAGCGATGTCGAGCACCGAGCCGGGGGCGACGTACTCGTCGAGCAGGCCGAGAATGCGGGGACCGCGGGAGTTCCATCCGATCAGCAGGGTCCGGTCGGGTGCGGGGCCGGTGACGTCGTCCGGGACCTTCACCAAGGCCTCGCTGACCACGGGCACCGGCTCGGTCGCCAGTTCCACCAGTGGATCGTCCTCGGCGATCACGATGATCTGGTCGTCCTCGGCGATCACGGTGTCCATCGGCGGGTTCACCGCCACCGTTCCGTCGCCGTGTCGCACACCCACCGGGCAGCTCGTGTTGTAGGCCGTCAGCGCATCACCGTAGGTCCGGCCGGCCAGCGCGGGCTCGGCCCGCAGGTAGAGCCCGTTACCGGCGAAGTCGAGCAGGTCCGTGCACACCGTGGACAGGCCGGACTGGCGATGCGACTGAACCACGATCCGCACCGTGATGTCCTCGGCATCGATCACCAATGTGTCCGGGTCGGTGGCCAATCGGGCCGCGGCCACATCCTCCGACTGACGCACCGCGGTGACGATATGCGGTCGCCGGGCCGGCCACGGTCGGTTGTTCAGCAGCAGGAGGGCTTTGATCACGTCGATATCGGCGTTGTCACCCGGCCGCGGCAGCACAATGATCGACTTGGCGGTGTCCAGGCTGACCAACTCCAGATCGGCGCGCTCGAGCGGGCTGCCCGACCGACAGGTCACGCGCGTACGGCCGGTATTGCCGACCCGGGCACGGATCTGGTCCTCCATATCGACCTTGTCCCGGTCGGCCAGGACCACCACGCTCGAGCGGCGAGTCCGCTGGTTCGCGGCGGCCAGCTCGGCCACCACGGTGAACACCTGATCCGACCAGCCCAACACGACCGTGTGCCCGGACTCGATCAGCGGGGCCCGGCCCTTGCGCAGCTCCGCGATCCGGTGTTCCATCCCGGTCACGAGCACACCGATCAACGAACTGACGATGAAGATCCCGCCGAGCGTCACCACCAGCATCAGCAGCAGAAACGGCACGCTGAACACGGTCGCGTCGTCGCTGCCCATGGTCCCGGGGTCGAGCGTGCGCAGCAGACTCATCCACGCCACACCCACCCAGCCGCCCTTGACTCCCGCGACATCGGCCGGCGCCAGCAGCGCGGCCAGGGTGGTGGTCACCGCGATCAGCACCGCCGACGCCAGACCGAGCCAGCCGATCAATGCCGGAGTGCCGCGATCCATCGTCCGGTCGAACCAGAATCGCAACCGGTCACGCACTTTGATCCTGGCCACACACACCCCTGCTCACACTCACACCCACCGCAATTCGTCGCTGACGAACCTAGCTTTTCACAGCGAATGACGCACCCCTGAAACAGTATTCACGTCCCGCCGCACTCGCAGCCGGTGGCGACCGCTCTCGACGATGCGGCCGGTATCGCTCGAGTCCGGCTGATCCGCTGATACGAGGTACGGGGGCGAACAAGATCATCACCAGCCCCGTCGATGCGGTGGCGAGCCCGGTGCAGTCGACGACGTCGGCGAGTGAACGTTGCATGTCGATCCTTCCCGCAAGCCCCGCGCCGCTGACCCCGGCGATTCGGTCGCCGGTTCCGGCGCCGGCCGCGGCCGATTCGGGGGTTTCCCCGATGTACCGGCGCGGGCCGGGCTGGTTTGCTGGATGCATGTCCGGCAACACAGCCCGCGGTGAATCGGACCGCGTGGAACAGTTCTTCGACCGTATCGCCGACGGATACGACCGGCAGATCGGTTGGTCCGAACGGGTACTGCTCGGTGACGCGCGCCGATGGGCGATCGATCGGGCCCGCGGGACCGTGCTGGAGATCGGGGTGGGCAGCGGGTTGAACCTGCCGCTATACGGCGCCGGAGTCGAGCGGGTGATCGGGGTGGATCTGTCCGAGCGCATGCTCGATCTCGCGCGCGCCCGTTCGGCGCCGGTGCCGGTGGAGTTGCGGCACGGAGATGTCCAGCAGCTGGATCTACCTGCCGAATCGGTGGATACGGTGGTCTCCACCTACACCTTCTGCACGATTCCGGACCCGGCCGCCGCCGCGGCGGCGGCGTGGCGGGCGCTGCGCCCGGGCGGGGTGTTCGTCGCGGTCGAGCACGGCCCGGCCCGCGCGCGCCCGATGGCGGCGCTCATGCGCCTGCTCGAGCCACTCGCGGTGCGGTTCGCCGCGGACCATCTCACCCGGGAACCGGTCGGCTACCTCACCGGCGCCGGGTTCACCCTCGAACAGTTCGCCCGCACCGGTCGCGGCGGGGTGGTGTTCCGGGTGGTGGCCCGGAAGCCGGAACAGTCCGGCTGATCACACCACGGATCCGATCGGTACCAGCGGCGGCCCGTACGCGGGTGGAGCCTGCCGAGGCGACGGATCGCGGACTGCGGACGGCGCGGAGCGAGAAGAATTCCGGCGGGGCACAGAGTATCCGGCCGCGCGCCGAGCGGACCGCTGTCGACCTGCCCGGCCACCGGCGCGAGTAGGCGAGCTATTCGGCAAGTTGTGCCAGCAGGAAGTCCAGGTTCGCGAGCAACCGGGTGCGCAGCAGTGCTGCCCGGTTCGTGATCTCGGCTTGGCGGCGCACGTATTCGGCTCGCCCGGCCGGGGTTTCGATCCGCACCGGCTCGTATCCGTGTTCGCGGAGATCGTACGGGCTCGCTCGCATATCCAGCGTCCGGGCATCCAATGCCAGCTCGAAACAGTCGAGCAGCAGATCCGAGGCGAGCAGCGGAGTCGCCTTGAAAGCCCATTTGTACAGATCCATATTGGCGTGCAGGCACCCCGGCTGCTCGGCGTGGAGCTGGTCGTCGCGGGTCAGCTGCCGGTTGTTGCGGGGGACCGCGGCCGGGGTGAAGAACCGGAAGGCGTCGAAATGCGTGCAGCGCACCGGCATCGACTCGACCACCGCGTCGGTACCGGCCGCGCCGAGCCGCAGCGGCACCGCGTCGTGGCGGACCTCCTCGGTGCGGTACACCATCGCCCACTCGTGCAGGCCGAAACAGGACAGCTGTGCGGGCCGGGACGCGGTCGCCCGCAGCAGGTCCGCGATATAGGTGAGGGTGTCGGCGCGGGACCGCAGGAACGCCGGATCGGCGGTCATCACCGGCCCGGCTTCGGTGCCCGGCTCGTCCATCCGCTGATATCCCCGCAGACCGGAGTACTCGGCGGCGCCGGCCAGCGCCACCCCGAATCCGGGATGCCAGCGCCGTAACCGGGCCGGTTTGTGACCGTAGTAGGTGAACAGGAAATCCAGTACCGGATGCTTCGCCCCGGCGGCCCGCGCCCGCAGGTACGGGCCGGCCAGGGCGTCGAGGCGGTCGCGGTGCGCGGCGGCGCGCCGGCGCCATTCGGCCGCGCCGAGCACCGATCCGAGGGCCGCAACCGTCATTCGGCGACCCGGTGCGTGGTGTCGCGGACGGTACCGACGAACTCCTCGACGAGATCCTCGAGTGCGACGATGCCGACCGTATTGCCCCGCGCGTCCACCACCCGGCCCAGATGGCTGCTGGTGCGGCGCAGGCGGGCCAGTGCCTCGTAGAGGGTGGTGCCCATCAGCACGGTGGGCAGCGGCCTGATATCGGTGCGCGGGATCTCGGTGCCGGGGCCCGCGGTCTCGTCGGAGACCTTGTCCAGCACATCCTTGACGTGCAGATATCCGACCAGCGAACCGTCGGAGGCGCGGACCGGGTAGCGGGAGAAACCGGTTTCGGCGACCGCGTTCTCGATATCGCCGAGAGTGGTGCCGCGGGCGCGCAGCGGAATCGTGCGCACTTGCGTCAGCGGCACCATGACCTCGGCGACGAATCGCTCCCCGGTACCCAGCGCCTGGGTGAGGCGGCGGTGTTCCTCCTCGTCGAGCAGGCCCTCGGACCGGGATTCGCCGATCATCTCCGCCAGTTCGTCGCTCGACACCGTGGCCTCGAGTTCGTCCTTGGGTTCGATGCGCAGCATCCGCAGCGACACGTTGGCCGCGAAGTTGTAGATCGCGATGAGCGGCCGGGCGATGCGCAGCCAGGCCAGATGCAGCGGCACGAGCAGCAGGGCACTGCGTTCCGGGCCGGCCAGCGCGATGTTCTTCGGGATCATCTCGCCCAGCAGGATGTGCAGAATCACCACGATGGCCAGCGCCAGGACGAACGACACCGGATGCAGCAGTGCTTCCGGCAGTCCGGCCAGCTCGAACGGGCGCTCCAGCAGATGGGCCACCGCCGGCTCGCCGACCCGGCCGAGCAGGATCGAGCAGATCGTGATGCCCAGCTGTGCGGCGGCCAGCATCATCGACAGGTTCTGCCCGGCCCGGATCACCGTGTCGGCATTGCGTTTGCCCTGTGCGGCCAGCGCTTCGAGCCGGTCGCGGCGGGCGGAGATGAGCGCGAACTCGGCGCCGACGAAGAAGGCGTTACCCGCCAGCAGGACCACGGTCAGCGCCACGCCGAAGAGGTCACCCATGGCGGACCTCCCGGCCGGTGGGCTGCTGGTCGCGCCGGTCGATGGCCTCGGCATCGGCCGGGACCAGGCGGATCCGGTCGATGCGGCGTCCGTCCATCCGCTCCACCCGGGCCAGCCAGCCACCCTGGCCGTCGCCGTGGCGGCGTTCGTGGCCGCGCTCCGGGAGCACCACGGTATCGCCGGCCACCGGGATCCGGCCCAGGCGCGTGAGCACCAGTCCGCCGAGGGTTTCGTACTCGCCCTCGGGAGCGATATACCCGGTCGCCCGGCTCACCTCGTCGATCCGTAGCAGACCCGAACAATCCCAGCCGTCGGAGACCCGGCGCACCTCGCGTTCCTCTTCGTCGTGCTCGTCGCGCACATCGCCGAGGATCTCCTCGATGATGTCCTCCATGGTGACCAGGCCCGCGGTGCCGCCGTACTCGTCGACGACCAGCGCGACCTGCATACCGTCGGCGCGGACCCGTTCCAGCACCTCGTCACCGTCGAGGCTGGCCGGGAGTACCTGCACCGGCTGCGCGATCTGTGCGAGCCCCACAGCGGCACGCGTGCGCGCGGGATGGGTGAACGCCTGTTTCACGTGCACGACACCCAGGGTGTTGTCCAGGTCGCCGTCGATCACCGGAAATCGTGAGTAGCCGGTGCGGGCGGCCGCGGCGAGCAGATCGCCGATGGTATCGGTACGGTCCAGGGCTTCGATCTTCACGCGCGGGGTCATCAGCTCCTCGGCGCTGCGCTCGCCGAACTGCAGGGAGCGGTCCAGTAGTTGCGCGGTGCGCTGATCGAGAGCGCCGTGCTGAGCCGAAGTGCGCACCAGCGAACCGAGTTCCTGCGGCGACCGTGCCGAGCGCAGTTCCTCCGCGGGTTCCACCCCGAATCGGCGGACCGCCCAGTTGGCGGTGCCGTTGAGGAACTGGATCATCGGCTTGAACACCGCCGAGAACGCCACCATCGGCCCGGCGGTGGCCCGCGCGGTGGCCAAGGGCGCGGCGATGGCGATGTTCTTGGGAACCAGTTCGCCGTAGATCATCGACAGTGAGGTCGCCAGGATCAGCGCCAGGACCAGGGCGATACCCGTCGCGGCGGAATCCGGGACCCCGAGCACCGTGAACAGCGGTTCGAGCAACCGCGCCAGCACGGGTTCGGCGATATAACCGGTGATCAGTGTGGTGATGGTGATACCGAGCTGAGCGCCGGACAGCTGGAAGGACAGGGTGCGGTGCGCCTGCCGGACCGCCCGCGCCCGGACATCACCGTCGCGCGCGTGCGCCTCGACGGTGCTGCGTTCCAGAGCGGTGAGCGAGAATTCGGCGGCCACGAACAACGCGGTGCCGGCGGTGAGCGCCACGAACCCGATGAGGCTGAGGACGGTGAGTGCGACGGCCATCTCACCACCCCCCGGCGGGCATCGGCATCAGCGATGGGGAAAGGGCCGGAGAGGGGAGGGTCGTGCAGCGGAGGACGCCGGGTCTGTCACCCGGCTCGATAGATGAGCCCTCCTGAGTGGCGCCCTCGGACGCGGGTGACAACTGGATCCTTTCGTCCTGACGATCGCGGCCGGCGGTCGCCGGCGTTTCTCATGCTACCGCGACCGTGTGCGCGGGTGCACGGTCGCGGTAGCGGCGACGCGCGGCGGTGTGGCCGGGGTCACCACCCACCCGGCAGCGGACGGCCCTCGGCGAATCCGGCGGTCGACTGCACCCCGACCACCGCGCGCTCACGGAATTCCGTGAGATCACGGGCGCCGGCGTAGGTGCAGGCGCTGCGCACCCCGGAACAGATGTGATCGATGAGGTCCTCGACACCGGGACGTTCCGGATCCAGCAGCATCCGGGAACTGGAGATGCCCTCTTCGAACAGCGCCTTACGGGCCCGGTCGTAGCCGCGATCGGCGGCGGTCCGCGCGGCGACCGCGCGTTTGGAGGCCATGCCGAAGCTCTCCTTGTACGCGCGGCCGTCCCGGTCGACGCGCAGGTCACCGGGTGATTCGTAGGTGCCGGCGAACCACGAGCCGATCATGACGTTGGACGCGCCCGCCGCGAGAGCCAGGGCGACATCGCGGGGATGACGGACACCGCCGTCGGCCCAGACATGGGCGCCCAGATCGGCGGCCGCCGCCGCGCATTCGGCGACCGCGGAGAACTGCGGCCGGCCGACTCCGGTCATCATCCGGGTGGTGCACATGGCGCCGGGCCCGACGCCGACCTTGACGATATCGGCGCCGGCGGCGACCAGATCCCGGGTGCCCTCGGCCGAGACCGTGTTCCCGGCGACCAGCGGCACACCGAGGCCGAGGTCCCGGATCGCGTTCAGGGTCTCCAGCATCTTCACCTGATGCCCGTGCGCGGTGTCGACCACCAGGACATCGGCGCCGGCGTCTACCAGAGCCTTGGCCTTCGCGGGCACATCCCCGTTGATCCCGACGGCGGCCGCGATCCGCAACCGGCCCTCGTCGTCGACGGCGGGGGTGTAGATACCGTGCCGGACCGCGCCGGTGCGGGTGAGTACGCCGGCCAGGGTGCCGTCCGGGGCGAGGAGTACGGCGGGCCCGGAATGCGCGGCTTCGAGGCGGTCGAAGATATAGGACGCCTCGGCGGTCGCCGGAACGGAGACGAAATCGGTGGTGGCGACCTCGTGCAACCGGGCGAACCGATCCACATCGGCACAGGCCTCCTCGGTGACCAGCCCGACCGGTCGTCCGTTGTCGACCACCACGACCGCGCCGTGCGCGCGCTTGTGGATCAGCGCCAGCGCGTCGGAGACGGAGTGGTCGGCGGTGAGCGTGACCGGGGTATCGGCGATCAGCGAACGGCTCTTGACGAAGGCGATGGTCTCGGCGACGGCGCTGTTGGGCAGATCCTGCGGTAACACCACGATTCCGCCGCGCCGGGCCACGGTCTCGGCCATCCGGCGGCCCGCGACCGCGGTCATATTGGCGACGACCAGCGGGATGGTGGTGCCCGAGCCGTCGGCCGTCGCGAGGTCGACGTCGAACCGGGACGCGATATCGGTGCGGTTCGGGACCAGGAAGACGTCGTTGTAGGTCAGGTCGTTCGGCGGATGTTGTCCGGGGAGAAACTGCACTGCGCCCATGGTAATCGGGACGGCTCTCCCGCGTGGGTCCCTGCCGGATTCACTTGGCCCGGCGCGGGCGATGCGGCCGGCGGCTCGGTGCCGGTTTCCCGGAGCCGCTCCGGCCCCGGGCGCCCGGTCCGCGGAAGTGGCCGCGCGCGGTCGCGGGCGGTGCCTCGGGTGCCTTCGCCGCCTCGGGGCCCGGCGGGGTGCGGGCGCCGGTGAGCCGGCGGACCTCCCGGTCGCCCGGCCGCACGGTGTGTTCCACCACGGGAACCTCCGCCGCTCGGGTGAGTGCCGCCACCTCGGCACGCTGGTCCGGGGTGACCACGGTGATCACCGTGCCGCTCGCCCCCGCCCGGGCCGTGCGGCCCGCCCGGTGGACGTAGTCCTTCGCATCGGCGGGCGGATCGGCGTGCACCACCAGGGAGACCGCGTCCACATGGATCCCGCGCGCGGCGATATCGGTGGCGACCAGGACGGAGATACCGCCGTCGGCGAAGGCGGCCAGCGTCCGGATCCGGCGGTTCTGTGCCTTGCCGCCGTGCAGCGCCGCGACCGGGATGCCCTGGTCGCGCAGCCGGCGGGTGAGCTTCTCCGCCCCGTACTGGGTGCGGGTGAACAGCAGGGTGCGGCCGTCGCGGGCGGCGATCTCGGCGAGGACGGCCGGTTTGTCCGCCGGCTCGACGTGGAGGATGTGATGGGTCGCGGGGGTGCTCTCCGGTTCCGGCGCCACGGCGTGGGTGACGGGATCACGCAGATACCGGCGCACCAGATCCTGGACGGATTCGTCGTCGAGAGTCGCGGAGAACAGCAGTCGCTGCCCGTCGCCGGGTACCAGGTCGAGCAGTCGCCGTACCTGCGGCAGGAAACCGAAATCGGCCATATGGTCGGCCTCGTCGACCGCGGTGATCCGGACCGCGTCGAGTACGGCCGCACCCTGGTCGACGAGATCGGCCAAGCGGCCGGGGGTGGCGATCAGCAGGTCCACCCCGCGCTGGAGCTTGTCGGCCTGCCGGGACACGGGCATCCCGCCCACCGCGGTGCCGAGCCGCAGACCCAGGGCGAACGGTTCCAGCGCGTGCTCGATCTGCAGGGCCAGCTCCCGGGTCGGGGCGAGGATCACACCGCGCGGGGCGCGCGCGATGGCCGGCGCCCCGGCCAGGCGGGCGAGCATGGGCAGGCCGAACGCCAGCGTCTTCCCGGACCCGGTGGGCGCCCGGCCGAGCACATCGCGCCCGGCCAGCGCGTCGGGGACGGCCGCCGCCTGGATGGGCCGCGGATCGGTCAACCCCTCCCGGCGCAGCGCCTGCACCGTGAGTACGGGCAGGCCCAGCGCGGCGAAGGGCGGGGGAGTGCGGGGGCCGCCCGCGTGCGGATCGGTCGAGCGCGCGGTCTGCGCCGCTGGGTGATCAGGCACGGAACAACCGGCTCAGCTCGACCAGCCAGGGAATAGCGACGGCCAGCGTCGGCACCACCAGGATGGCGATCGAGGCGAGGTAGGCGGCACCGGCGATCCGCAGATCACCGAGTGGACCGGCCAGGCGCTGGATACGGATCAGGGTGCTCGGCCCGCCCACCGCGAGCGCGCCCTGCGGCGCGGTCGATTTCGAGCAGGCCACCAGGGCCCGGGCCAGCGGTTTCGGGCCGGTGACCTTGACCGCGGAATCGTCGGCGAGCAGTTCGATCAGCAGTTTCACCGAATCCAGGGCGGATTTGCTGCGCACGAACCGCGGGAAGGCCTCGTGCGCGACGGTGAATGCCTCGAGGACCAGATCGTGGCGGGCCCGCAGATGCGAGCGCTCATGGCTGAGGATGGCGGTGAGCTCCTGCTCGGCGAGTGTGTCGAGGGTGCCCGCGCTGACCACCACCCGGCGTCGCAGTCCGGGTAGGCAGTAGGCGATCGGTTCGGTGGAGGACAGGACCCGGATATCGGCGGCGCGCCGGAACGGGCCGCTCTGGTCGAGCAGGTCGACCAGCATGCGGTGGTGGGCGCGGCGGCGCCGGGTGTGCACCCCCACCCGGAGGGAGGCGTAGACCAGCCGGGCGCCGATCAGCAGCGTGAGCATGAACACCGAGACATAGGCCAGCCACAGCGGCAGGCCCAGTGCGTCGATCTCATCGGTGGGTTTGGTGGTGGGCCGGCCGTCCGGGCCCGGGACCAGCAGTTCGGCCGCGATGGCGAGCCCGGAACTGAACGCGCTGAGCACTGCGGCCAGCGCGATCGCCTGCCAGAGCACGAGGGCGGCACGCGGGACGCGATAGGTCCAGGTCGCCCGGCTGAGTGATTCCGGGACGGGACCGGCGAGAAGCAAGGCAAGTACGGCGAAGGCCGGTGCTGCTGCGTTCATCGACTCTGCTCACTGCGTTGTGGGGCCAGGGTCCGAGGTGGTCGCGGCGGGGCTGTCAGTCCTCGGTTGCTTCGAGCTTAGCGAGTGCGTCCCGTAGGGCCGCGGCCTCGTCCTTGCCGACCTGCTCCACGAAGTGCACCAGGGCCGCGGCCCGGCTACCGGCCTCGTCGGCTTGCTGGAGCGCGTCCATCATGAGACCGGCCACCAGCTCGTCGCGGGTGTGTACCGGAGCGTACCGGTGGGCACGGTCGTCGCGCCGCTGTACCACCAGATTCTTCTTCGCGAGGCGCTGCAACACGGTCATCACCGTGGTGTACGCGAGTTCGCGGCGCGCCGACAGGGCCTCGTGCACCTGCCGGACCGTTTGCGGTTCGTCGGCCGACCACAGTTGGTCCATAACCGCTTTCTCGAGTTCACCAAGTCCAGCCATCTCTCGATTTTACGACGCCAACGACACTGTGGCGTACTACGGGGTGTCGTAACCGCGTGGGAATTGTCATAGGCCGTCGAGCACCGGAAATGCCGCGGTTGTGGTGGGAGGCGGGAGCGGCTCGGCGTCCGTGTGCGGCGCGCGCCGGGGGCGCCGGGCGTCACGGATCCGTTACTTCCTGCGCGAGGGAAACACTTGCTAGGTCTGGTAAGGCTAACCTATCTTTCGATCAAGTCGTTGCTGCGACGCCGATCTCGAGGAGGTTCGAATGTCCGAACTCGCTACTGTGCGCATCCCCCGTCCGTACGAGGCGGCATTCGGGTCGGCGTGTGCCCGGTTACGGTCCCTGCAGCCGGAACATCCCCGGGTGTATGCCGCCGCGGCCATGTCCGAACAGGGCAAACGGCGCTGGTGGGCGCTGTCCACGGGCCTGCGGGAGGGCCGGATCGACCTGATGTACCGGCGGCACGCCGCCGAGATGCTCAGTGCGACCGCCGCGTCGGAGGTTGTGGCCACCGCGTTCATCCACGCTGTGCTCGGCCGGGTCGCCGCGTTATGGGTCGCCGACGGCCGGGCCTGGGATCCCGGGCTGGAGAACGTCTGGATCCACACCGACAACGACGGCGGTATCGACTGGGCGGGCCTGGCCGACACCAGCATCCGGGTGGTGGCCGGTGACCCGCTGGAGGGATCGCCCGGGGTGGTCTCCCTGCCGTGCGAGCGGGCGATGTGGGTGTGGCTCGCCTACCGTTGCGAGCCCTCGCTGCTGCTGATCCAGGGGGCGCTGGCGCGGTGCGCGGGGCTGAGTCCGCGCCGTTTCTGGGCGCTGGTGGCCGAATCCGTTTCCGGGGCCACCACCTATGTCCCGGAACTGGCCCGTACCGACCCGGTGGCGGGCGCGCGCCGGGGGCAGGGCCTGCTGATGGCGCTCGAGGAGCGCGGTATGGCTATCAGGCGAGCCCAGCGTGTTGCCTAGTTAGGTAAGCCTGCCCTATAGTCAGAGGCGGCGTACGGATCGCGCGAGAGTCCCGAGGGCTGCGGTGACCCCCGATCCAATGCCTGCGGCGGGCCCCATCTCCGGGATGGGGCCCGCCGCTCTCTTCTCCCCGTCGACCACCGGCCCGTGCTCCCCGCCGCGGACCCACATGCGATCGTGGAGCCCATGACCGAACAGCAGACCCGCCCCCCGATGTCGATGGCCGATCTGAGTGCCGAACAACTCAATGAGATCAGCAAGGGGACTTTCGCGGATCTGATGGGTCTGCGGGTGACCGAATTGGGACCGGACCGGGTCCGCGGCGAATGGACGGTCACGCCGCAGCTGCACCAGCCGGCCGGGATCCAGAACGGCGGGGTCCTGTGCACCGTGGTGGAAACATTGGCCAGCACCGGCGGCGCCGCCTGGTACGGCGAGCGCGGCGTGGTGGTCGGGGTCAACAACAACACCGACTTCCTGCGTGCGGTGCGCGACGGGAAACTGACCGCCGAGGCCACTCCGCTGCACCGCGGCGGTATGCAGCAGCTGTGGCAGGTGGTGATCACCGACGAGGACGGGCGGCTGGTCGCGCGCGGTCAGGTCCGGTTGCAGAATCTGCCGCATCGCTCCTGAGTCTCGGCCGGCGGCGGAGCCGGTGGAACACCGAGGGCCGGAGCAGTGCGCGCACCGTCCCGGCCCTCCTCGATCGACTACTCAGAGACCGCCGGTCGACAGCAGCCCGCCGTCGACCCGTACCGTCTCGCCCGTGATCCACGCCGCCTGATCGGAGGCCAGGAACGCGATCAGCCGCGCCACGTCCTCCGGCGAACCGAGCCGCTTCATCGGGTACGCCCGTGCGGCGGCTTCCTCGTCCGCCGAGTACAGCGCGTCGGCGAAGCTGGTCTTCACCACCCCGGGCGCCACCGCGTTGACGCGGATCTTCGGTCCGAGCTGCCAGGCCAGTTCGTCGGTGAGCCGGATCAACGCGGCCTTGGAGGCGCCGTAGGCCGCGATGACCCCGGTGGAGCGGATACCGGCCACACTGGCCACATTCACCACGGCGCCGCCGTGCTCACCCATCCACGCCTTGTAGGCCTGCTGGATATAGCCGAGCGCGGCCACGACGTTCACGTCGAAGATCTTGCGCACCGCGTCGAGGTCGGCTTCCATCAGCGCGCCGTACACCGGGTTGATCCCGGTGTTGTTGATCAGGATGTCCAGCGATCCGAACTCCGTGACCGCGCGCTGCACCGCGGCGGCACGTGCCTCGTCGTCGCCGGAGTTACCGGCCAGCGCGACGACCTCGCCCTGGTGTCCCAGCGCCCGCAGTTCGGCGGCCGCCTTCTCCAGCGGCTCGGCCTTGCGCGCGGTGATCAGCACATTCGCGCCCCGGCTCAGCAGCTCGGCGGCCACCGCGTAGCCGATGCCGCGGCTGGCTCCGGAGACCAGCGCGCTCTTGCCCAACAGATCGGTGCTCATATCCGGGCACGTTACCGTGCGCACCGGTGACCCCGGTGGGCGCGGATCACCCCGGCCGCCGGGGCGGGGCAGTGTCGCGGTCCGGGTAAAATCGGTGGTTCCGTGTCCGGAGACATCCGATGATCGGTGGATGGGCCCACTGTCGGGCGTGCCGGGCCGCTGCCCCCAACCCTGTTTCCTAGGAGATATCTGTGATCACCGCGACCGACCTCGAGGTCCGGGCCGGCGTCCGTACCCTGCTGTCCGCGCCCGGACCGGCGTTGCGGGTACAGGCCGGCGACCGGATCGGCCTGGTCGGGCGTAACGGCGCCGGGAAGACCACGACGTTGCGCATCCTCGCCGGAGAAGGCGAGCCGTATGCCGGGACGATCACACGGTCCAGCGATATCGGCTACCTCCCGCAGGATCCCCGCGAGGGGAATCTGGACGTGCTGGCCCGCGACCGGGTGCTCTCGGCCCGCGGACTGGACGCGCTGATCCGGGATATGGAGAAGCAGCAGGCGCTGATGGCCGAACTGGCCGACGAGACCGAACGGGAACGCGCCGTCCGCAAATACGGCCGCCTGGAGGATCGTTTCTCCGCGCTCGGCGGCTATGTGGCCGAGAGCGAGGCCGCGCGGATCTGCAACAGCCTCGGGCTGCCGGATCGAGTGCTGGACCAGGCGCTGCGTACCCTTTCCGGCGGTCAGCGCCGGCGAATCGAACTGGCGCGCATCCTCTTCGCCGCCTCCGACGGTAGCGGCGGCCGTTCCGACACCACCCTGCTCCTCGACGAGCCCACCAACCACCTCGACGCCGATTCCATCACCTGGTTGCGCGGTTTCCTGCAGAACCACGACGGTGGCCTGATCGTGATCAGCCACGATGTCGAGCTGCTCGCCGATGTGGTGAACAAGGTGTGGTTCCTGGACGCGGTGCGCGGCGAGGCCGATGTCTACAACATGGGCTGGCAGAAATACCTGGATGCCCGCGCGACCGACGAACAGCGCCGCCGCCGTGAGCGGGCCAATGCCGAGAAGAAGGCGTCGGCGCTGCGGGCCCAGGCCGCCAAACTCGGCGCCAAGGCCACCAAAGCCGTTGCCGCGCAGAACATGGCCAAACGCGCCGACCGGCTGATGGCGGAACTGGACGAGGTGCGCGTGGCCGACAAGGTCGCCCGGATCAAGTTCCCCGAACCGGCCGCCTGCGGGAAGACGCCGCTGATGGCGGAGAACCTCACCAAGGTCTACGGGTCGCTGGAGATCTTCACCGGCGTGGACCTGGCCATCGACCGGGGCAGCCGGGTGGTGGTGCTGGGCCTCAACGGCGCCGGCAAGACCACGCTGCTGCGCCTGCTGGCCGGCGCCGAGGAGCCGACCGCCGGGGGGCTCGTGCCCGGTCACGGCCTCAAGGTGGGCTACTTCGCGCAGGAACACGACACCCTCGACGATACGGCCACGGTCTGGGAGAACATCCGGCACGCGGCGCCGGACGCGGGCGAACAGGAGCTCCGCGGCCTGCTCGGCGCCTTCATGTTCACCGGTCCGCAGCTGGAACAGCCCGCCGGGACGCTGTCGGGCGGTGAGAAGACCCGGCTCGCGCTCGCCGGCCTGGTCTCCTCGGCGGCCAATGTGCTGCTGCTCGACGAACCCACCAACAACCTCGACCCCGTCTCCCGCGAACAGGTCCTCGACGCACTGCGTACCTATGCGGGCGCGGTGGTGCTGGTGACCCACGATCCGGGCGCCGCCGAGGCCCTGAACCCGGAGCGGGTGATCTTGCTGCCGGACGGCACCGAGGACCACTGGTCGGCCGAGTACCTGGAATTGATTCAGCTCGCGTGAGTTTCATCACAAGAACTCATTGCCGGATGGTCGCCGAGTGCTTAGCCTGAGAGTGACGCTGCTCGGCGACTCGGAGGAAGCCATGGGCGACAGGCCGGTACAGAGCAAGAGCACATTGGGCAAGGGCACCCGGGTCACGGGTAAGTCACGGGATCGCCTACAGACCCAGTTGAAGAAGCAATACGAGGCGGGGGCGAGTATCCGGTCGCTGGCACGTGCGACCGGGCGCTCCTACGGGTTCATCCACAATGTGCTGACGGAGTCGCATGTGCAACTCCGCAGCCGCGGCGGCGCCAACCGCCGTAAATCCCGCTAGCCGCACCGTATCCGCAGGCTCCGCCGCCGGGACGACGTGCCCGGCGGCGAGTGGCCGCCTGGGAGTCGTGCGGTGGGCGGATTTCACCAGCCGGATACGGCGCCGTCTCCGTACACCAGGAGATTGGCGAGACTGGTGAAGATCGGCAGCCCGGTCTTGATCTCGAGATAGGCGAACTGGCCCTGCGGGTTGACCTCGAGGAAGTAGTACTCACCGTCGAGGCCCACCCGCAGATCCAGGACGCCGAAACTCAGGCCCAGCGTGCCCATCAGCGTCGCCAGTGATTTGCTGACGGCGGCCGGTAGCAGGGTGGGGGCGAAATCGACCGAGGTATCCAACCGGGAGTCGACACGCCCGGCACCGGCCCGGGAATCGATGCGCACCGCCCATTCCTGCCCATCCACCCACACCACCCGCAGATCGCAGTCCGGATCGATATAGCGCTGGAAGGTGGTGGGCGCCCAGCGGATACTGCCGAGCCGGTCCAGATCGGCGGTTCCGATCATCCGGGTTTCGGAGAATTCGGCGCGGGAGGTGCCGGTGCGTTTGAAAACAACACGGCTACCGCAGGTTTCGATGAACTCCCGGGCCTCGTCCGGATCGTTGGTGACCAGTGTGTCCGGGACCGCGCAGCCGGCCCGGCGCGCGGTGTCGAGTTGGACTATCTTGCGATGGGCGATCCGGTCGTTGCCCGGATCGTTGATCCACTGGGCGCCCAGCGACCACAGCAATCCCTGCACGAAAGCGTCGCATTCGGCTTGGCGGTAGGCGTTGTCGTCGGCGCGGACCCCGGCCGGTACCGAACTCGGATGCGGCCGCCGCCACCAGACCGACCCGACCTCGTCCAGTCCGGCCAGACCCGCCAGCGACCGCTCGACGCCGGCCACGCCGAGCCGGAAACTACCGGGCTCGCGCGGGAAATCCCGCAGATCCAACCGTAGGGGCGTCATGGCGTGCTGTTCGCGCAGCGTCGCCACCATGGCCGCGGCGTGCAGATCGTCGGCTTCGGAGACGATGAGGACCACGCGGGCCTCCCGGGTGCTCATCGCGCCCGCCGGTCAGTCGAAGCTGTCGCTGTGGACGCCGTCGTCGCTGGTGTTGCGCGACCTGGTCTGGGCACAGGTGAACGTCGCGGGGAAGTCCGGGTCGCCGGCGAGGTCGAGCCGCCGGGCCCAGGATTCGGTGAGCCGACGCAGCCGGCGGTCACCGAAGGCCTCGGACGGCGGCGCCGCCAGGGTCATCGGCCGCTCCGCGACCTCGATGCGCAGGCGGCGGGTGAAATCGGCCGTGGCCCCGGGCCGGATGTCCACGTGCACCCGCCGGCCGGTGGGGTGTTCGTCATCGAACCGGATGGCCAGTACGTCGGCGCGGCAGAAGGTCCACGTCCCGTCCGCCACCCGAACCCGGATCTCACGGTCGGATTCGCCGACCAGCACACCGGTCAGAGTGGCGACCGCACCACGTCCCGGCGTATCGAGGAGGTGGAGGGCATCGGTCATCTGGGTTCTCCGATCTTGCCGGCGGTATGCCATGACCCGAGCGCGTCCGGATCATAACGCCGCGCGGTGCCTCCAGAAGCCGATATGGCCGGATTGCCCCTGTTCGGATACCCCGACCTCGATGTCGCAGAACGCCCTGTCGCGGCGGCTTTCCGGATGCCGGGTGTTCGTCGGCGCCCGAATGCGTTCCGCCGGCGATCAGAGTCCGAGCATGTCCGGATGCGTGGCCAGTTCGCGGAACCGGCCGGGTGGATCGGCGACCAAGCGGCGCGCGTCCAGATCCAGCAGGCCGCCGACCACCGACACCTCGGCCGAGAGCGTGCCGTCGGCGCGGATCATCTCCTGCCGGATGCGATAGGTTTTGCCGCTGCCCCACTCGAATGCGCAGGTGACCCGGAAATCGTCGCCGCCGCGCAGTTCCCGGCGGTACTTGATGGTGCTCTCCAGCACCACCGGACCCACCCGGGCGGCCGTCAGTTTGTCCGCCTGCAGCCCCGCGGCGAGCAGGCACTCCCACCGGGCGTGTTCGGCGTACTGCAGGTAGACCGCCTGGTTGACATGGCCTTGGACATCGAGTTCGTAACCGCGGACGGTGACGGGGACGGAGAAGGTCATAGCGGTGCGAACCCGCCGGGAAGCACGGTTGTTCCCGGTTCAGCGCCGCTGTGCGGCGCGTTCCTGCCACCATCGGGGTGCGTCGACGAAGTGGTTGTCGTATTCGTCCTGGGACGCGGCGAGTTCGTCCATGGTGGCCTCGCCGCGGGCGATGCGCTCGAGCAGCCGGAAGTAACCGAAGCGCTGGACGCCGGGCATCAGGGCGATCAGGATGCGGGCGCCGCTGTCGGGGGTGGCGCCGAAGGCGTGGGTGGTGGTCTTCGGTACGACGGCCGAGCCGCCCGCGCCGAGGGTGAGGATACGGTCTCCGGCCATCAGCTGCAGTTCGCCGTCGGCGACGTAGAAGAGCTCGTCGGACCGGGTGTGGAAGTGCGGCGCCGCGCCGTCGGCGCCGCGGTCCAGGGTCACCTCCAGGGTGCTCACCGCACCGTGGGCCTGGTCGGCGTCGATCAGCAGCCGCATGGTGACCGATTCGGTGCGCAGCGTCTCGGCGTCGCCGGGCTGCCGGACGGCGAGGGGTTGGGGCGTGGTGTGCATGATCGCTCCTCAGTGATTCGCTATCGAATAATTCGCTACCGAACTATATGCCAGCGAATAGAATCGTGTCCATGTCCGATACCGAATCAGACGCGATCGCCGCCATCGAACAGCAGTGGCGACGGGAACGACCCGACCTGGACCTGGCGGCCATGGTGGTCTTCGGCCGGCTCGGCCGGCTGGCGGTAGTCGCCGAACGCGAGATCGAGGCGGTGTTCCTGGGCCACGGACTACGGCGCGGGGAATTCGATGTGCTGGCCGCCTTGCGGCGGGCGGGGGAGCCGTTCGAGCTCAACCCCTCCGCGCTCGCGGACACCCTGATGCTCTCGCGGGCGGGGATGACGGGACGGCTGGATCGCCTGGAGTCGGCCGGTTACGTCCGGCGCATCGCGGACGCGGGCGACCGGCGGGCCGTGCGGGTGGCATTGACCGAGGTGGGCCGGGAACTGGTCGATACCGTGGTCACCGAACACACGGCCAACGAGACGCGGCTGCTCGCGGCGTTGACCGCGGCCGAACGCCGGGAACTGGACCGGATCGCCGCAAAGCTGCTCACCGCACTGGAATCGGGGAACTGAACGCGCCCGCGGGCAGCGGGCGCGGCGAGTTCAGGGGCGGCGACGCACCGACGCCTCCACCAGGTCCAGGACGGCGGTGAGGTTTTCGTTGGTGTGGCCGGAAGCGATCCGGGCGATGAGACCGTCGAGTACCAGATCGAGATAGCCGAGCAGAACATCGGTGGGCACATCGTCGCGCAGCGCGCCGGCCGCCTTACGGCGCTCGAGGCGGGCCAGGGTGGCCGCGGTGAGTTCGGCCGACCGCTGGGTCCAGCCGGCGCGGAACTCCGGATCGGTGCGTAGCCGCCGGGCGATCTCGAGCCGGGTACCCAGCCAGTTGTACTCCTGGGGGTCGGCGAGCATATCCCGCATCACCTGTACCAGACCCTGATTGGCCGCGACCTCGGCCATCCGCTCGGCATCCGCCTGGGCGAGGGCGAAGAAGAGCGCGTCCTTGTCGCGGAAGTGGTGGAAGATCGCGCCGCGGGACAGGCCGATGGCGTCCTCCAGGCGCCGGACGGTGGCGCCGTCGTAGCCGAACTCGGCGAAACAGCGGCGTGCCCCGTCGAGTATCTGTGAACGCCGGGCAGCCAGATGATCGTCGCTGACCTTGGGCATCGTGCTCCTTCAACGGATATACGAACCCCGCGCGGCCGAACCACCGCGCGGGGCCCTCAGATTACGAGCGAACGAACAAGTGATCTCCCGGCGCCCTCACGGGGAAGCGAGTCCGCCGAGCGGCGCCCGTCTCGTCGCCCGCGAATCCGCGGGGCGCCTGCCCCGGGCCCGCGGACGACGAGATATCAGGGGCGCGAACGCGTGCCGCCGACGGCGGCACGCTCCGGCCCCGTGATCAGCCGCGGATCATATTTCGCAGGACATACTGCAGGATGCCGCCGTTGCGGTAGTAATCGGCTTCACCGGGGGTGTCGATCCGGACCACCGCGTCGAACTCGATCGTCGAGCCGTCGTCCTTGGTGGCGGTGACGTGGACGGTCGACGGCGTGGTGCCCGCGTTGAGCTCCTCGATGCCCGCGATATCGAAGACCTCGGTGCCCGTGAGCCCCAGCGACTTCGCCGACTCACCCTCCGGGAACTGCAGCGGGATCACACCCATGCCGATCAGGTTCGAGCGGTGGATGCGCTCGAACGATTCCACGATCACGGCGCGCACACCCAGCAGGCGGGTGCCCTTGGCGGCCCAGTCGCGGGAGGAGCCGGAACCGTACTCCTTACCGCCCAGCACGACCAGCGGGATACCGGCCTTCTGGTAGTTCTGCGAGGCGTCGTAGATGAACGCCTGCGGAGCGCCGTCCTGGGTGAAGTCGCGGGTGTAACCGCCCGAGACGTCGTCGAGGAGCTGGTTGCGCAGCCGGATGTTGGCGAAGGTGCCGCGGATCATCACCTCGTGGTTACCGCGCCGCGAGCCCAGGGAGTTGTAGTCCTTGCGCGCCACACCGTGCGCGTCGAGGTAATCGGCCGCCGGAGTGCCCGGCTTGATGGCACCGGCCGGGGAGATGTGGTCGGTGGTGACCGAATCGCCCAGCA
Organism: Nocardia sp. NPDC004568; assembly: GCF_040609955.1. NCBI lineage: Bacteria > Bacillati > Actinomycetota > Actinomycetes > Mycobacteriales > Nocardiaceae > Nocardia > Nocardia sp. NPDC004568. The sequence continues at coordinate 74,959 of NZ_JBEXLL010000002.1, read as the reverse complement.
GGGCCAGTACCCGCGCGCCCTTGATATCGGACACGGGTTCGGGGTCCAGGCCCATCCCGTCGAAGTACGGCGCCTTGCGGACGTAGGTGGAGTCGTCCTTCCATTCGAAGGTGTTGCCCTCCGGGGTGGGCAGGCTGCGCCACCGCTCGTCGCCCTTGAAGACGTCGGCGTAGGACTTGGTGAACATCTCCTGGTTGATCGCCGACTTGATGGTGTCGTCGATCTCCTGGGCCGAGGGCCAGATGTCCTTCAGGAACACCGGGTTGCCCTGCTGATCCTTGCCCAGCGGGTCGTTTTCGAAATCGAAGTCCATGGTGCCCGCTAGCGCGTAGGCGATGACCAGCGGCGGCGAGGCCAGGTAGTTCATCTTCACATCGGGGGAGATGCGGCCCTCGAAGTTGCGGTTACCGGACAGCACCGCGGTGACGGTGAGGTCGTTGTCGTTGACCGCCTTGGAGATCTCCTCCGGCAGCGGGCCGGTGTTGCCGATGCAGGTGGTGCAGCCGTAACCACCCAGATAGAAGCCCAGCTTCTCCAGGTAGGGCCACAGACCGGCCTTCTCGTAGTAGTCGGTGACGACCTGTGAACCGGGGGCCATATTGGTCTTGACCCACGGCTTGCTGGACAGCCCCTTCTCGACGGCGTTACGGGCCAGCAGGGCGGCACCGATCATGACCGACGGGTTCGAGGTGTTGGTGCAGGAGGTGATACCCGCGACCGCGACCGCGCCGTGGTCGAGGATGAACTCGCCGCGCTCCTCGGAGACGACCTTGATCGGCTTGGACGGCCGGCCGTCGGCGTTGTTCGCCGCGGACTGCACATTCACCGCGCCGTCGTCGGCGAAGGACAGGGTGGCCGGGTCGGAGGCCGGGAAGGTCTCCTCCACCGCCTCGTCCAGCTTCGAATGCGGCGTCGGGTGCTGGTCCTCCACGTAGTTGTGGATGTCCTTGCGGAAGGCGATCTTGGATTCGCTGAGCAGGATGCGGTCCTGCGGGCGCTTCGGGCCGGCGATGGAGGGCACCACGGTGCTCAGATCGAGTTCCAGGTACTCGGAGTAGGCGGGCTCCGACGCGGGGTCGTGCCACATGCCCTGTTCCTTGGCGTAGGCCTCGACGAGCGCCAGCTGCTCCTCGGTGCGGCCGGTCAGGCGCAGGTAGCTGATGGTCTCCTCGTCGATCGGGAAGATCGCCGCGGTGGAGCCGAACTCGGGGCTCATATTGCCCAGGGTGGCGCGGTTGGCCAGCGGGACCTCGGCCACGCCCTGGCCGTAGAATTCGACGAACTTGCCGACCACGCCGTGCTTGCGCAGCATATCGGTGACGGTCAGCACGACGTCGGTGGCGGTGACGCCGGGCTGGATCTCACCGGTGAGCTTGAAGCCGACCACGCGCGGGATCAGCATGGAGACCGGCTGGCCCAGCATGGCGGCCTCGGCCTCGATACCGCCGACGCCCCAGCCCAGTACGCCCAGGCCGTTGACCATGGTGGTGTGCGAGTCGGTGCCGACGCAGGTGTCCGGGTAGGCCTGACCGTTGCGGACCATGATGGTGCGGGCCAGGTACTCGATATTGACCTGGTGCACGATGCCGGTGCCCGGGGGGACGACCTTGAAATCGTCGAACGCGCCCTGGCCCCAGCGCAGGAACTGGTAGCGCTCACCGTTGCGCTCGTATTCCAGCTCGACATTGCGTTCGAAGGCGTCGGCGCGGCCGAAGACGTCGAGGATGACCGAGTGGTCGATGACCATCTCGGCGGGGGAGAGCGGGTTGACCTTCTCCGGGTCGCCGCCGAGGGCCGCCACGGCCTCGCGCATGGTGGCGAGGTCGACCACGCAGGGCACGCCGGTGAAGTCCTGCATCACCACGCGGGCCGGGGTGAACTGGATCTCGATACTGGGCTGGGCATCGGGATCCCAGTCCGCCAGCGCGCGGATGTGGTCGGCGGTGATGTTCGCGCCGTCCTCGGTGCGCAGCAGGTTCTCGGCGAGAACTTTCAGTGCGTACGGGAGTTTCTCGGTGCCGGGTACGGCCGAGAGCCGGAAGATCTCGTAGGAGTTGCTTCCGACCTCGAGGTTGCCCTTGGCGCCGAAAGTATCGATACTTTTCGTCACGTCAGCTCCACTTGTCGGGTGTGCGGACGCCGTCGGCGGGGCTGTGCCGGCGGCGGTACGTCTCTGGCATGAGGTGCCGGCCCGGGAAGGCGCCGGTTCCCCGCGGTTCCCAACCCTAACAGTACGCTTGTCCTATGAAAATCGCGGGGCGGTATGTCGAGGCGGTCGGGCGGCACGCCCGCCGTCGGGCGTGCCGGGTGTCGGGTAACCGCTCACGCGTCGCGTAATCTGCTCTCGAGCTGGTCCGAGTTAGCCGGGCGGTACCTACGGGTACCCCGGCAGTTCGTGCCAGTAGCGGATTCCCCGTCGCGTCGTCGGACGATGCGGCTCGACCAGACCGGATGGAAGATGACCGTCACCCACACCTCGGCCTTCTCCCTCAAGGCCACCAAACTGCCGGACGGGTTCGATTCGAAGACCCTCGAAGAGCTTCGGACCGATCTCGCCGACAACGGGGTGGCCACGCCCGAGGGCGACGACCAGAGCGAACTGGCCGCCATTGTGGCGGATGCGCGGGCACATGGCATCGATCTGAGCGTCGTGGTGCTCGACGGCAATCCGGGACACGACTCCGAACTGCGTGACCTGGCCACGGAGGTGGCCGGATTCCAGCACGGCACCGTCGCCGTCTTCAGCGACGACTGGATCGGCACCACCAGCGATTCGATCAGCCGGGTGCGGTTGGAGTGGGCCGAGGACAAAGCCAAGTTCACCGGCGGAAAGTCCGAGCAGGCCGCCCAGACCCTGGTGCACCGCCTCGAACAGACGCCGACGGTGAGCTGGACCGAGATCACGATCGTGCTCCTGGCCGGGCTGGTGCTGGCGGTGGGTGGTCTGTACTGGATCAAGGCCCGCCGCGCGGAGGGCTCGCCACCGCCCGCGGAGGCCGCGTCGGGCCGGCGCACCGAGACCACCGAAGATCCGGAACTCGAACCGGCCGCACGCTAGCCGCGGCCCGTCGTTCACCGATCACTCCGGGCTCCGTGCGTCACGTTTGCATCGGGTCCGGCGGTCGGGCTGCCCGGTGCGATGAAGCGTCCGCGGCCGCGCGGGGCCCCGGGCGGGTAGGTTTCGGCGGCCGCTCCGGCGGGCACCATGCCGTATCGGTACGTATGGTCGGACTGGAGCGGGTGAGGGCGCCCGCTGTAGCACCGGAAGCCCGGTCGGCAACACCGGGGAAATCGTCGGCGAACGACGGCGAATTTCCCGACAGTGGAGCCGGTTGCGGCATCCGCGGCCATCACCTGGAATAGTTGTGACAGCACGCACAGGACCAAGGCGAAAGCGGGGATGTTGGTGACTTCGACGGACGGTGTCAGCGGGGCAGATTTGGCGAAACAACCGCCGACGCCTGCTTCGAGCACCCTCGAGCGTGACGTCCAGACCCTGGAAAAGGCGATCTACGAGGTCAAGCGGGTCATCGTCGGGCAGGACCGCCTCGTCGAGCGGTTGCTCGTCGGGGTGCTCGCCAAAGGGCACGTACTGCTGGAGGGTGTCCCCGGTATCGCCAAGACGCTCGCGGTCGAGACCTTCGCCACAGTGGTCGGCGGGTCGTTCTCCCGCGTCCAGTTCACCCCGGACCTGGTCCCGACCGACCTCGTCGGTACCCGCATCTACCGGCAGGGCCGCGAGGAGTTCGATACCGAACTCGGCCCCGTGGTCGCGAACTTCGTCCTCGCCGACGAGATCAACCGCGCCCCGGCCAAGGTGCAGTCGGCGCTGCTCGAGGTGATGGCCGAGCGGCACGTGTCGATCGGCGGCAAGACCTACCCGATGCCCGACCCGTTCCTGGTGATGGCCACCCAGAACCCGATCGAGAGCGAGGGCGTGTACCCGCTGCCGGAAGCGCAGCGTGACCGCTTCCTGTTCAAGGTCGTCGTCGACTACCCCTCGGTCGAGGAGGAGCGCGAGATCATCTACCGGATGGGCGTGACCCCGCCGGAGCCGAACCGGATCCTGGAGCCGACCGAACTGATCCGCCTCCAGAAACTGGCCGCGAACACCTTCGTGCATCACGCGCTGGTCGACTACGTGGTCCGGGTCATCTCCGCGACCCGCGCGCCGGCCGAATTCGGGATGCACGATGTGGCCAACTGGGTGGCCTACGGCGCGTCGCCGCGGGCCAGCCTCGGCATCATCGCCGCCGCCCGCGCCGTGGCGCTGATCCGCGGCCGCGACTACGTGGTCCCGCAGGATGTCATCGAGGTCGTGCCCGATGTGCTGCGGCACCGGCTGGTGCTGTCCTACGACGCCCTCGCCGACGAGATCAGCCCCGAGGACGTGATCCAGCGGGTCCTGCAGACCGTCGGGCTCCCGCAGGTCGCGCCGCAGGCCGTGGCACCGGGCGGCGCCCCGCCCGTCGCGGAGAACGGCAACCGGCCGCCCGCGCCGCCGCAACAGACCCCGGCGCCGCAGGTGCCCCAGACCGCCGGCACGAACCAGCCCCAGTGACGCGACCGCCGGATCCCCGCGCCCGAGAGACCGTGCCCGACCCCCACGCACCACCGTCGTTCCGTTCGGGCGAGCTGACCGATCCGCATCTGACGGCCGCCCTCAAAACCCTGGAGCTCACGGTGCGCCGCCGCCTCGACGGCGTGCTGCACGGTGATCACCTCGGTCTCATCCCCGGCCCCGGCTCGGAACCGGGGGAGGCGCGGGCCTATCAGCCCGGTGACGACGTCCGGCAGATGGACTGGTCGGTGACCGCGCGGACCACCCACCCGCACGTCCGCCAGATGATCGCCGACCGCGAACTGGAGACCTGGATGGTGGTGGATCTGTCCGCCAGCCTCGACTTCGGCACCGGCACCTGCCAGAAACGCGATCTGGCGGTGGCCGCGGCGGCCGCGGTGACCCATCTGACGATGGGCGGCGGAAACCGGATCGGCGCCGTGGTCGCGACCGGTGAGCAGATGCAGCGCATCCCCGCCCGCAGCGGCCGGGTCCACGCGCAGTCGCTGCTGCGCAGTATCGCCACCACCCCGCACCCGCGCGACGGTGTGCGCGGTGATCTCCGCGGCGCCGTCGAATCCTTGCGCCGGCCGCAGCGCAAACGCGGCCTGGCGGTCGTGATCAGCGACTTCCTCGGGGATATCGACTGGCAGCGGTCGCTGCGTGCCATCTCCGCGCGCCACGATCTGCTGGCGGTCGAAGTCCTCGACCCGCGCGATACCGAGCTACCGGATATCGGTGACGTGGTGCTGCACGATCCCGAGACCGGGCGTACGCGCGAGTTCACCGTCACCCCGCAACTGCGCGCCGATTACGCGGCGGCCGCACAGCGGCACCGGGACGAGGTCGAACAGACCCTGCGCAGTTGCGGCGCCCCGGTGCTCACCCTGCAGACCGACCGGGACTGGATCGCCGACGTGGTCCGGTTCGTCTCCACCCGGCGCCACAGCCTCGGCGCCTCGACCCCACGGGTGCCACGCCAGTGAGTATTTCGAATTTCGCCGCACCGATCTGGCTCGGATTTCTTGCTGTCGTTCTTCTGCTCGCGCTCGGCTATCTGCTGGTGCAGCGCAGCAAGCATCGCCATATGCTGCGGTTCAGCAATATGGAGCAGCTCGAGAAGGTCGCTCCCAACCGGCCCGGTTCCTGGCGCCACCTGCCGATCGTGCTCGTGATCGTCGGCATGGTGTTCGCCACGATCGGCGCGGCCGGACCGACCGCCGAGAAGAAGGTGCCCCGCAACCGGGCGACCGTGGTGCTGGTCATGGACGTTTCGCTGTCCATGGAGGCCACCGACGTCTCGCCGAACCGGCTGCAGGTGGCACAGGAGGCGGCCAAGAACTTCGCCGATGGTCTCACCCCGGGTATCAACCTGGGCCTGGTGACCTATGCCGGCACCGCGTCGGTGCTCGTCTCGCCGACCACGGACCGGGGTTCGGTGAAGGCCGCCATCGACAACATCAAACTCGCCGAGCGGACCGCCACCGGTGAGGGGATCTTCACCGCACTGCAGTCCATCGAGACCCTCGCCTCGGTGCTCGGCGGCTCCGAGACCCCGCCGCCGGCCCGTATCGTGCTGATGTCCGACGGCAAGCAGACCGTGCCCGATTTCGAGGACGTGGACAATCCGCGGCACGAATTCGTCGCCGCGCGGCTGGCGGAGACGAAGAAGATCCCGGTCTCCACGATCTCGTTCGGCACCAAATGGGGTGTGGTCGAGATCCCGCGTGAGGACGGCGGCACGGACCAGGTCGATGTGCCGGTGGACGACGAGGCGATGCAGGAGATCGCGCGATTGTCCGGCGGTGAGTTCTATACCGCCTCCAGCCTGCAGGAACTGTCCAGTGTCTACGACACCCTGGAGGAGCAGATCGGCTACGAGGTCACCCGGGGCGACGCCAGCCGTCCGTGGTGGCTGCTCGGCCTGCTGACCACGGTGGCGGGCGTGGTGGCGGCGCTGGTGCTGCGCCAGCGGCTGCCCTGACGGCTTCTCGACAAGCATTGGCGCCGTGCGGTTTCCACCGAGTTCCGCACGGCCGGCATCTCGTCGCCGACCCCGCCGGGATGTGTCGATATCGCCCTGCGGGCCGGAGGGAATCCGGCCCGCGGGGCGGTGTCCGCGTTGTACGACCTGCACAAGTTCGCGGGCGAAATCTCGGTGGACGTCCCATGAGAGCATCACCGAGGCAGCCAGGTAGGTTTGTCCCCATGTCGAACTTCACAGCACGCTCGGTCCTGGTGACCGGCGGTAACCGCGGAATCGGGCTCGCGGTGGCGCAGCGTCTGCACGCCGACGGTCACAAGGTGGCCGTCACCCATCGCGGTTCGGGCGCCCCCGAGGGCCTGCTCGGGGTGAAATGCGATGTCACCGACAGTGATTCGGTGGACCGGGCGTTCGCCGAGGTGGAGGCCGCGCAGGGGCCGGTGGAGGTGCTGGTCGCCAATGCCGGGATCACCGACGACACGCTGCTCATGCGGATGAGCGAAGAGCAGTTCACCAAGGTGGTGGATGCCAATCTGGCCGGTGCCTTCCGGTGCGCCAAGCGGGCCAACCGCGCGATGCTCCGCGCGCGCTGGGGCCGGATGATCTTCCTCGGCTCGGTGGTCGGGTTCTCCGGTCAGGCCGGGCAGATCAACTACGCGGCCTCGAAGGCCGGTGTCGTGGGCCTGGCCCGTTCCATCACCCGCGAGCTCGGCTCCCGGTCGATCACCGCCAATGTCGTCGCGCCCGGCTTCATCGAGACCGATATGACCAAGGATCTCCCCGAGGACATGCGGGATATGGCGAAGAAGTTCATTCCGCTCCAGCGACTCGGCGCTCCGGAGGACGTCGCCGCGGTGGTCAGCTTCCTCGCCTCCGAGGACTCCGCCTACGTCTCGGGCGCGGTGATCCCGGTGGACGGCGGTATGGGCATGGGGCACTGACACCCCGCATCCCTTCAGAACAGATCGAAAGCCGCGCCGATTCCGGGTACCGGGTCGGCACCTCGACCGGGCGCGGCGGTACACGACACCACACTCAGGAGAATCGACAACTCATGGGCGGATTGCTCGAAGGCAAGACGATCCTCGTCACCGGCATCATCACCGATGCCTCCATCGCGTTCCACGCGGCGGCCATCGCGCAGAAGGAAGGGGCCAAGGTGATCATCACCGGCCTCACCGAGCGGTTGCGGCTGATCGACCGGATCGCCAAGCGGCTGCCGGAGGAGGTGCCGCCGGCCATCGGTCTCGACGTCACCAACGACGAGGACCTGCGCAAACTGCCCGACGAGATCCGCCGCCTCGCGCCCGAGGGCATCGACGGGGTCCTGCACTCGATCGCTTTCGCCCCGAAGACCCTCATGGGCCCCGCCGCGCTGCCGTTCCTGGACGGCCCGAGCGCGGACGCGGCGAAGTCGTTCGAGATCTCGGCGTGGAGCTACGCGGCGCTGGCCCGCGCCGTTCTGCCGGTGATGAACGAGCGCGGCTCGATCGTCGGCATGGACTTCGACCCCCGCACCGCCATGCCGTATTACAACTGGATGGGTGTGGCCAAGGCGGCGCTGGAATCGGTGAACCGGTATGTGGCGCGCGAGGTCGGTTACGCGAAGAAGATCCGCTCCAACCTCATCGCGGCCGGCCCGGTCAAGACCCTGGCCGCCAAGGCGATCGCCGGCACCGCCACCGACGACGCGAAGCAGCTGAAGCAGCTCGACACCTACTGGGACGGCGCCTCCCCGATCGGCTGGGACGGCGGCGCCGAAGTCGTCGGTAAATCGATCGTGGCGCTGCTGTCGGACTGGCTGCCCGCGACGACCGGATCGATCATCTACGTCGACGGCGGCGCCAGCCACAACACCTGGTTCCCCGAGAACATGCCGCAGGACTGACGACCCGGCCGGAGAGGAGACACCGTGGCCCGCGCGGCCGACGCACTGCTGCTGCTGTCCTTCGGAGGTCCGGAGGGTCCCGACGATGTGCTGCCGTTCCTGGAGAACGTGACCCGCGGCCGCGGTGTCCCCCCGGAACGGCTCGCCGAGGTCGCGCAGCACTATCTGCACTTCGGTGGGGTGTCGCCGATCAACGCCCTCAACCGCGACATCATCGCCGCGGTGGAACGGGAACTGGCCGCCACCGGCTCGCGGCTACCGGTGTACTTCGGTAACCGCAACTGGCATCCGATGGTGGAGGACACGCTGACGCGGATGACCGCGGACGGTGTCCGGTCGGCTCTGGTGTTCCCCACCTCCGCATGGGGCGGCTACTCCGGTTGCCGTCAGTACGACGAGGACATCGTCCGGGCCCGCACCGCGGTGGGCCCGGACGCCCCGCAGCTGGTGAAACTGCGCCAGTACTTCGACCATCCGCTGTTCGTCGCCGCCTTCGCCGACGCCGTACGCGCGGCCCGGGACACCCTGCCCGCCGCGCACCGGGAGGTCGCCCGGCTCGTCTTCACCGCGCATTCGGTGCCGGTGAGTGCCGATGCCGCGGCCGGGCCGCCGGCCGACGGCGGGCGCCTCTACAGCCGGCAGGTCGCCGAAGCGGCCCGCTTGTGCGCCGCCGCAACAGGTTTCGCCGAGTACGACGTGGTCTGGCAATCGCGTTCGGGCCCGCCGCATATCCCGTGGCTGGAGCCGGATATCGTCGATCACCTGGAGACGCTGGCGGACAAGGGATTCGAGTCCGTGATCGTCTGTCCGGTCGGCTTCGTCTCCGACCACCTCGAGGTGATCTGGGACCTGGACAACGAGGCCGCCGAGAAGGCCGGCGAACTCGGTCTGTCCTTCGCACGGGCCGCGACACCCGGCACCGATCCACGATTCGCCCAGATGGTGGTCGAGTTGATCGGTGAACATCTGAGCGCGGTCACACCGCGCCGGCTCGGCACCGTGCCCGGATACGGGTGCACGGTCGACGGCGACCTCTGCGCCGTCGACTGTTGCGCGCCGCCGCGTCGCCCCGCCGGTCGGTGAGTCGGCGGGCGGTCGCGGGCGGCGTGCAGAGCGCGGTGCGGGACCGGTGGTAGGGCAGCGGCCTCTCTTCTGGAGATCGAGCGGCACCGGGGTATTCGGCGATGCCGGTCCCGGCGGCCGGAAGCATCGCCATCACCGCTGATCGTCGTCGACCGGTCGCCGGCCGACCGCCGAACCGCTCGGCGAATTCGCCGCCGGGTACTGCGCGGTGGTCGGCGATATCTTCGGTCGGGGCCGGAAGACGTGCTCCGCAGCGGTCGGGTTCAGTAGTCGAGGGCGTGTTCCGGTTGGCAGACGAGCGTGGGCGAGGGCAGATAGCGGACGATGGCGTCCGGGAGCGCGGCGATATCGTCGCCGTGCCGCGCCGTATCGCACAGCACGGGGACGGCCTCACCGAGGCGCGTGGCGGAGCGGATGCGGTCGTGCAACTCCTCGGGCGGGATTCCGCGCGGCCCGCGGGCGGCTTCCGGATCCCCGTCGTCCTGTTCGGTCACCGCGGAAACCAGGTCGCGGTACCACTGTTCGGCGACTTGCCAACGGTCGCCGTAGAATTCGGCGGCCATCGGTTCGAGCGCCCACATCGGGACGAGGTCGATGACACCGCCGAACCCGGGGCCGACACCGAGCGGGAGGTGCAGCGGCAGTGGCCGCGCCCCGCGCGTAGCGGCGATCGCGCGAACACAACGGTCGAAGTCGGCGGCGGGATGATCGAGACCGGTCACCAGGCACAGCCGCGCTACCTGGTGGTCGTCGGCCATCCGCAAGACCGTATCGAGTCGCGAGGCGCTCGCCGTCGCGGCGTTCAGGACCACGACGGCCCCGTCGGCCACCCGGATGGACCGTTCCAGATCCGCGATGGGTGCGTGACTCCCCAACTCGGCGACGCGAATCATGAATGTGCCGCCGGCGCCCGGCACCCGATGGGGCACGGTGCCCGACCGCGCTCCCGAACCCTCGGAGAGCAGACGCCGGGCCACCCGCGTCGTCTCGGCGGGCTCTCCGACGATCGTGACGTTACGGATCGACTGCGGGTCGACGGCTCTGCTTCCCATCGCGCTTCACGGTACCGCTGCCGATGCCTCGGCGGAGGCGGATTCCGCGTAGAAATAGAACGTGTTCCTGTCCGGAATAGAACGTGTTCCTATAGTGTCGGACTTGTGCAGAAGGAACAACGCCCGGCGGTACCGGACTGGTTCACCGCGGACGACGGCACGCCACGTCTGGTGGGAAGTCGCTGCGATGTGTGCGGCACGCCGTATTTCCCGCGGAACACACTGGCCTGCCGCAACCCGCAGTGCGCGAGCCCCAAGGACGGCTCGGAACTGTCCGAATACCTGTTCTCCACCCGGGGCCGGATCTGGTCCTACGCGGATGCCCGGTACAAGCCGCCCCCGCCCTACGTCTCACCCGAGCCGTTCGTGCCGTACGTCGTCGCGGCGGTGGAGCTCGAGGTCGAGCAGATGGTGATCCTGGGACAGGTCGTGCGCGGACTCACGGTGGACGACCTCGCCGTCGGAATGCCCGTAGAGCTCACCCTCGGTGTGCTCTACACCGACGAGGAAGCCGATCACACGGTATGGATGTGGAGGCCGGTCGATGACCGACAGGAATGACCGCGATATCGCCGTCCTCGGTGCCGGTATGCACCAGTGGGGCAAATGGGGACGCAATTTCGTCGAATACGGCCTGGTCGCGGCCCGCGCGGCACTGGCCGACGCCGGGGTCGACCACCGGGACGTCGGCTATATCGCCGGCGCGGACACCATCCGCAACGGCTACCCCGGGTTCGTGTCCGGCGCGACCTTCGCCCAGGCGCTGGGTTGGTCGGGCGCGCGGATCTCGAGTAGCTACGCCGCCTGTGCCTCCGGTGCGCAGGCCATAGCCAACGCCCGCGCCCAGATCCTGGCCGGGCTGACGGATGTGGCGCTGGTGGTCGGGGCGGATGCCGCCCCCAAAGGCTTTTTCCAGCCGGTCGGCGGCGAACGTCGCGACGATCCGGACTGGTTGCGTTTCCACCTGCTCGGCGCCACCAACCCGATCTATTTCGCGCTCTACGCCCGCCGCCGGATGGCGCTGCACGGTGCCACCCTCGACGACTTCGCCGCGGTGAAGGTGAAGAACGCCAAGCACGGACTGAACAACCCGTACGCCCGTTATCGCAAGGAGGTCTCGGCCGAGGAGGTCGCGGCCTCGGCCATCGTCTCCGACCCGCTGCGCCTGCTGGATATCTGCGCGACCAGCGACGGCGGCGCGGCACTCGTCCTGACATCGGTGGAGTACGCCCGCCGTCACGGGATCAGCGATCCGGTACGTATCCGGGCATTGTCGACGGTGACGCCCACCTTCCCGAAAACGGTCCTCGACCTGCCGGACTTCGCGACGGACTCGGCCGTGGCCGTCGAACCCTCGCCGCACACGTTCCGGTCCGCCCTCGCGCAGGCCGCGTACGAGGAAGCCGGCCTCGGCCCCGCCGACCTGTCCTTCGCGGAGGTCTACGACCTCTCGACCGCGCTGGAGCTGGACTGGTACGAGGAGATCGGCCTGTGCGAGCCGGGCGGCGCCGAGGAACTGCTCCGCAGCGGCGCCACGACACTGGGTGGACGGGTGCCGGTGAACCCGAGTGGCGGGCTGGCCTGCTTCGGTGAGGCGATCCCCGCCCAGGCGATCGCCCAGGTCTGCGAACTCACCTGGCAGCTGCGTGGACAAGCCGACGATCGTCAGGTCGAGAACGCGCGTGCGGGTATCGCGGTGAATCAGGGTCTGTTCGGTCACGGCTCGGCGATCATCGCCGCCCGCTGACTCTCGGCTCGGGCGGTCGCGGCGGCGGAGGCCAGGAGAGCGAGTGCCGCGCTTCCGGGGCGGAGCGGGTCGTGGCCGGAGGCCGGACTCCCGCCGCGATCTGCTCGGGCCGATGGAAGCGGGCCGGCGCCGCGATGACCGGAGCGGCGGCCCTCCGGTCGTTTCCCGCGCGGCAGGTGCCCGCCACTGCGCGAGTTCGGTGGTGCGACCGGTGGGCCGTGCGAGCGGGTGGCTCGAAACCCGGCCTGGATCGTCCTCGCCCGGGGGCTCGCCGTGCGCGGCGGCGATCCCGGCCCGGCGTCAGCGCGATTGCGGCGCGGCGGTGTGCACCGCGACGAGGCGGGCCGCGCGGAGGGCGTCCCACAGCGGCCGCAGCAGGGTCTCGTGCGCGGTGGCGGCGCTGGCCGAGGTCGGCGCGGAAGCCGGCTCACGCTGGGCCACGGTCAGGATCGCCGCCACATGGTCGGCCGAATCCAGGATCCGCTTGGCGCGCAACGGGACGTATTCGGGATAGGTATGCCGCGAGTAGGCAGCGAGTTCGGCCTCGATGAGTTCGCGCGGGTCGGCGTCACCGGCGCCGAGGCCGGTGGTGTGCAGGCGCATCAGCGCGTCCGCCGCGTCCCGGACGGCTTCGCGCATCGCGTATTCGGCCTCGCCGAGTGACATATCGGGTCCGGCGGCGCGTGGCATCGGCACGCTGTAGACGGTCCACTGCAGCGTGTTCTCGTCCACCGGGCAGGGGATGAGCCCGGTGCCCTCGGCGCCCGGCACGCCCAGCAGGATTCCCTCCCCGGATTCCACGGCGTCGGCGGCGAAAGCCGTCCCGGCCGGCAGGCCGCGGACATCGCCGGGCACCGGCAGCACCAGTCGCAGTTCCGCACCGGGGACGGCCAGTTCCTCGCGAATCAGCTTGAGCAGCGGCATGACTCCGGTGCCGTTCGCGTTCCCGTGCGCGGACCACGGCAGGTCGGTGCGCCCGCCGGTGACCGGATCCCCGGCCGCGAGCGTATGCCGCGGCGCCCAGGCGTGCAGCGCCTCCAGCACGTCGTCGGGCGCGCTGCGACCCGCGAGCCACGATCCGGCCCACAGTGTGAGGGTGGCACTGGGAGAGCACATAATCATCGAGCATAAAGGGTCTCGGCTACCGGCGGGCAGCCTCTGCGCAGGCCGTTTCCGCGGGTTAGAATGGTTCGCCCGGTTCGGTCACGAAGTCGATCAACCGTTCCACCGCGCCGAGCAGCGGAGCCTCCAGATCGCGGAACGAGTTCACCGCCGAATACACCCGGCGCCAGCCCTCCTGCGGTGTGCCCCAGCCGAGCCGCCGGCACACTCCGGTCTTCCAGTCCTCGCCGCGCGGCACCCGCGGCCACTCCGGGATGCCCAGCACCGCCGGTTTCACCGCCTGCCAGACGTCCACATACGGGTGCCCGGTGACCAGCACGTGCTCGCCCAGCCCGGTGGTGAGCCGGTTCTCCTTGGATCCGGTGACCAGATGGTCGACCAGTACGCCGACCCGTCGCCCCGGACCGGGTCCGAAATCGGTGAGCCGGGCACCGAGATTGTCCAGCCCCTCCAGATGTTCGACCACCACACCCTCGACCCGCAGGTCGTGCCCCCAGACCCGTTCCACCAGCGCCGCGTCGTGGACGCCCTCGACCCAGATCCGGCTGGGCGCGGCCACTTTCGCTCGCAACCCCTCCACCCGGGTGGAACCCGACGCGGAGCGGGTGGTCCGGGCCGGCGCGGTCGCCTTCGGCCGGACGAGCGTGACCGGCCTCCCGTCGATGAGGAACGCGGCTTCCCGGAGCGCGAACAGTCGTACCGCGCCCCGGGCGTCCTCCAGCTTCACGAAATCACCGTCGTAACTGCGGTCGAATCCGACCACTGCGCCGCAGAACCCGCTGGCCGCGTCCTCGACCACCAGATCGTGGTCGGCGTCCACCCGCGGGACGGTGCGCCGGGCGGTGCGCGGATGGCCGGAGAAGATGTCACCGTATCGATCGCTCACCGGCCCGAACGTAGTGCACTCGCCGCCGTCGTGGCGGTCTCCGGGGCGGGGGTGTCGCCGGTCCGGCCCCGGGACAGCGGGTATCGCACTAAGGTGGGCGGTGTGGCCGCACTTGTCTGGTTGGTCGCCGGCATATTGCTGGCGGCCGCGGAGATGTTCGTCGGCGAACTGACTCTGCTGATGCTCGGTTCCGCCGCACTGCTCACCGCGGGCGTGAGTTTCCTCGGCGACACCGCGCCGGTGGTCGACGCGGTGGTGTTCGCCGTGTCGGCGGTGGTGCTGTTGCTGGGCGTCCGGCCGGTCCTGTTGCGGCGCTTCGGTACTCCGCCGCCGACGCTGACCAATGCCGACGCGCTGCCGGGCAAGACCGCGCTGGTGCTGGAACCGGTGGGTGAGCACGCCGGGCTGGTCAAATTGGGCGGCGAGGTGTGGACCGCGCGTTCGCTGGATCCGGGGGAGCAGTATCCGGAGGGCGCGACCGTGTACGTGATGAAGATCGACGGCGCGACCGCCGTCGTCTGGAAAGGGCCGTAATGGCTGCACTGATAATCGTCCTGGCGCTGGTACTGCTCGTGGCGGTGGTCGTGTTCAAATCCATCGCGCTGGTGCCCCAGGCCGAGGCGGCGGTGATCGAACGGCTCGGCCGGTACTCCCGGACGGTCTCGGGACAGCTGACCTTCCTGATCCCGTTCGTCGACCGGATCCGTGCCAAGGTCGATCTGCGTGAACGGGTGGTGTCCTTCCCGCCGCAGCCGGTCATCACCCAGGACAACCTGACCCTGCAGATCGACTCGGTGGTGTATTTCCAGGTCACGCAGCCGCAGGCGGCGGTCTACGAGATCTCCAACTACATCGCCGCCGTCGAGCAGCTGACTGTCACCACCCTGCGCAATGTGGTCGGCGGGATGACGCTGGAGGAGACGCTGACCTCCCGCGACCAGATCAACAACCAGCTGCGCGGGGTACTCGACGAAGCCACCGGACGCTGGGGCCTGCGGGTGGCGCGGGTCGAGCTCAAATCCATCGATCCGCCGCCGTCGATCCAGGAATCGATGGAGAAGCAGATGAAGGCGGACCGGGAGAAGCGGGCCATGATCCTCACGGCCGAGGGCACCCGGGAATCGCAGATCAAAACCGCCGAGGGTGCCAAACAGGCGCAGATCCTGTCGGCCGAGGGCGCGAAGCAGTCGGCGATCCTGTCGGCCGAGGGCGAGCGGCAGAGCCGCATTCTGCGCGCGCAGGGTGAACGTGCCGCCTCCTACCTGCAGGCCCAGGGGCAGGCCAAGGCCATCGAGAAGGTGTTCGCGGCGATCAAGTCCGGTAAACCGACGCCCGAGCTGCTGGCCTACCAGTACATGCAGACTCTGCCCATGGTCGCGCGCGGCGACGCGAACAAGGTCTGGCTCGTTCCCAGCGACTTCGGTAAGGCACTGGAAGGCTTCGCGAAGAACTTCGCGACGCAGGGTGAGGACGGAGTGTTCCGGTACGAGCCGCCCGCCGACGCGGAAGCCCCCGGGAAGCCCGCCGACGATGCCGACGAGGTGGCCGATTGGTTCGATACCAGCACCGATCCGGCGGTGGAGCGGGCGGTCCGCGCCGCCGAGTCGGTCGCGCGGACCCCGGTCGATACCGCGGCACCGGTGACGACCACCAAACCGGGGCAGCCCGCCGGCCCGGCGGCCCTGCCGCCGCAGCAGCCCGCCCCGCAGCCCGGGATCGAGCCGCAGCAACCCGGCGTCCCGCCGCAGCAGCAGCCGGACCGGTAGCCCCGTCGCCGGGGCCGACCGCTCCGGTGCCGATTCCGTAGGTTCGCCGAACAGCACGCGCCGGACCGGCGGCTGGGTCATAATCGGAACCCACTGCCGGACAAGCGCATCGGGGGATCGTGAGAACACGTCGTGCCGTACTCCGGACGGCCGCGCTCGCGCCGCTGCTGGTTGCCTGCTCACCGGATGTACTGCTCGGCGATCGGGTAGCGGTGCGGGTCGCGGTCTCCTGGAGCGGTCTGGAATTGACGGCCTTCCGGTCGGTGCTCGACAGCGCGGCCCTCCCCGCACCGGTCGAGGTGGTGCCGCTGGGCGACGAGATCGGCACCGCGCTCACCGCGCGCGGCAGGTCGGCCCCCGATATCGTCATGCTGCCGCAGGCCGGGCAGGTACGGGATCTGGTCACCGGCGGGCGGTTGCGGGAGGCGCCGGCGGATCTGTGGTCCGGCCCGGACGGGCCGCGCTACGGCGAGCAGTGGCGGCAGCTGTGTCACTACGAGGGCCGGGCCTACGGGGTCCCGTTCAAGGCGAGCGGTAAATCGTTGATCTGGTACGACCGGGACGGTTTCGCGGCGTCCGGCCTGGGCGATCCGGCCGGCTGGACGGTCGACGACTGGCTCGCGGGAGTCCGCGAAACCGCGGGGGCGTCCCGGCGCCTGCTCGCCCTGGGCGCCGCGGACGGCTGGGTGCTCACCGACCTGTTCGAGAATCTGCTGCTGGCCGAATCGCCGGAGGTGTATCGCGATCTGGGCGCCGGCTTGCGGACCTGGGACGCGGCGGCGGTGTACAAAACCTTCACCCGGCTGGGCGGACTGTGGGGTATCCGGGACGGGTTGCCGGGTGGGGTGGGCACCGCGCTGACCGAACAGTTCGCCGACGCGGTCCGCGATGTCTTCGAACACCGGCGGGCGCTGGCGGTGGCGGCGCCGGATTTCGCCGAGCCGGTGGTGCGCGACGCGCTGCGGCGATCCGGGCGGATCGACGAAGCGGCCACGGTGATGCCCTTCCCGGGCGTGCGGCCGGGCGGGGAGAATCCGCGCATCGTGGGTGGTGATGTGATGGTGCTGACCCGGTCGGCGGATCCCCGGGCGGACGCGGTGGTGGCCGCGCTGGCGGCCGAACAGGTACCGATACCGTGGATCGAACAGGTCGGCGGGTTTCTCGGGCCCAACCTGCACACCCGGGCCCGTTATTCGCGCTGGGCAGCGCCCACGGCCGCCGCGTTGGCCGAGTGGCCGGATTTCGATCTCTCCGACCGCATCGGCGCGGTAGGGGGCCGGGACGGATTGTGGCGGGTGCTCACCGAATTCCTGATCACCGTCGGCGATACCGGCGGTGATGTCGCCGCCGCCGCCGCGACCGCGGTCACGACCCTGGGGCGCTTCGAAAGAGGGTGGCGATGACCGCGGCACCGGAATTCGAAGCACACGGACTGCGGGTAGAACTGCCTCTCGGGCCGATGCACGGGCCGCTGGAGCCCGGGCGGCCGCCGCAACGCGGGATCACCCTGATCGCCTGCCTGCCCGCCGTGCTGCTCCTGACACTGCTGCTGATGCCGACCGCCGGAACCGCCGTGCTGGCTGTGCGTACCCGGGTGTGGCCGGTGGTGGGTTGCGTGGTGGCGGCCGTCGCGTTCGTGGCCGCGACGGAGGCGGCCCGCCGCGGGGCGAGTCGGCGTCTGTGGGCGGTTCCGGCGCTGGTGGCAGCGGTGTCGATCGCCGTGCTGTGCTGGTCGGACGACTCGTACGGGCGCAGCCTGTACTGGATGGGGTTCGCGGCCGCGCTGCTGGTCACGGCGATGCTGCTGGCCTGGTGGAGCCGGCGTAGCCGGGGACTGTGGCTGCCGCTCATCGTGCCGTTCGGTATCTCGGCGATCGTATCCGGGGTCGCGTTCCGTCTGATCTTCCAGTACACCGGCGCACGGCTGGGTTTCGACGGCTTCCCGGGGTACCGCGCGTGGTTCGTGGTGATGCTGGGCTCGGCGTTTCTGTGGACCTGGCTCGGATTCCTGATCGGGGTGTTCCGGGCGGGTATCCGGGCTCTCGAGCGCGATCCCGTGCGCTGGACCCGGCTCCAGGAGAAGGCCGGGCCGATGCTGATATGGCGGCTGTTCACCCTGCAACGATCGATAGTCCTGGTGGCCGGACTGGTGGTGGGTGTGGCCGCGGCGCGCGTATTCGACGTGGTGCTCATCGGTGTACCGGGCTCGGTCCAATACCAGGTGGACAGCGCCACCGTATCGTGGTGGCGGCTGGCCACCGACCCCGCCACCGCGGGCGAGGCCGCCGCCTACGCCCTCCCCCTGGCCGCACTGCTGGGAGCGGCGGCCTGGGCGCTGCAGACCGACCTGCGGGACCGTCGCGCCGGGTTCCCGCCCGCCGCCCATCCCGCCGACCGGATGCCCGCCGCGCCCGCCGACGGTACGGTCGCCGGGTGGGCCCGGGGTGTGCTGATCGGCGCGGTGTCGGTGGCCGCGGTGATACCGCTGGTGGTGCTCGCGGTGGTGGCGTTCCGCGGACCGGACGGCTGGTCGGCGGCCGCGTTCACCGATGTCTGGCGCGACCGGTGGCTGCTGCATTCGGTGGAGGCGACCTTCTGGGTGGCCCTGCTCGCGACGATCATCGTGGTGGCCGCCGCCGCGCCACTGGCCTACCGTCTCGCGGTGGCACCCGCCGGATGGGTGACCCGGTCCCTCGTCACCGTGCTGGTCGTGCTGGCGGTCCTGCCGGTCCAGGCGTATCTGGGTCCGCTCGACATCTTCATCGACGACCACGGCCTGTCCGGGACGCGGGTGCCGCTCGTGCTCGTGCACGCCGCGGCCGGCCTGCCGATCGCGGTACTGATCCTGCGCGGCGCGGTCGCGGCACCGCCCGGTAGCCCGGCGGCGGACGCGTTACGCGGGCTGGCGGCCCCGGGCACGATCAGCCGCCGGCTGTTCGATTCGGCGGGCCCGGCGCTGGGTGCGGTGGCCGTACTCGAATTCGTCCAGGTCTGGAACGATTTCATCGTCGGGCTGCTGATCAGCGGTGCCGGCGCCTCGCCCTGGTCGCTGCTGCTGTGGGGGGAGGCGCGCCAGTTCGGTGAGAACGCCGCCCAGTTGGCGGCCGGGTCGCTCATCGCGGCCCTGCTGCCGGTGGCGCTGGTGCTGGCGACCTGGCGGCGCTGGATTGTGCCCGGCCTCACCGGCGGGGTGCTGCGATGAGGGAACCGCTACCGCGGACCTCGGTCGTCTCGGGGGTGCTGAGCGGTCTGTCGGTGCTGGCCTCGGCCCTGCTGCTGGAACTGGGCCGCAACCTGGTGATGAACTCGTTCGGCGACAGCGCCGAGGTGCAGCTGGTGGCCTCCGGTTTGCGCTGGCTGGCGGTGCTCCTCGTCGTTCTGGCGCTTCTCTACACCGGTTTCCGGCTGACCGCCGAACGGCGGGACCGGCGCAGGTTGCAGCGCCGCCGCGAGCTACTCGCCGATCTGGACGGACCACCGCTCACCGGACCGTCGGCCCCGCAGCCACTGCCGTCGTCCCCGGCACTCGGCGGCGAGCCGGACATCGAGCCCGACCCGGCACTCGGCGACCACCCGGTCGCGGCCGCGTTGCACGCACTACCGGTCACCGAGTACGACGCCGCCACCGTGCACGCGATCCTGACCGCGGTCGGAATGGAATCGGCCGTCGTCCCGGACGCCGCCGGGGAGCAGCCGATCGTCTCGGACGAACGCTGGACCGCGACCGGTCTGCTGGCACAGCTGATCTCGGACGGGGTGCTGGTCTGCCACCAAACCCAGCGCTACCGGCTCGTGAGATACCCGGCGGTGCCGGACCGGCGGACCGTGATCGCGGGGGCGGTGTGGCAGGCGGCCCTTTTCGCGCTGCTGCGCCACAGCGCCGACCGGGCCGCCAGCTGGGCCATCGGGATCACCACGGTGCCGTTCGGGCCGCGCGCCCGCCGCTGGTTCGCCGTGGAGGAGCCGCGACTGCGCGCGCTGGTGCGCCAGTGCTGCCGCGGGGATTTCGCCGCGGCCATCCCACCGGCCACGGCCGCCCAGCTGGTGCGTATCGGTGACGCGCTCGGCACCTGGTATGCCGTCGGTCCGGCCGACAACAGCGAAATACGTTCGGTCGCGGAGGATCTCATCGAACTGGGACCGGCGGCGCTGGGTGGCCACCACCGGGCGATCGCGCTACGCGCGGGAACGGCCGGCGAACCACCACCGTGGCGCTGGCGGCCGTGGTGGCGCCGGGCCACCGGGTTCGGTGCCCGGGCCGAACACGCCGCCGGACTGGCGCTGCTCGACTCGGCGGACTCTCCCGAGACACTGGCGGCCGCGGTGGACCGGTTGCGGGCGGCCTGGTGGCGGTTACCGCGCGAAGACCTGGCGAACCAGGTGCGCGTGCTGGCCGACCTGGCGGTGGCGCATATCCATCAGGGCCGTCTCGACGCCGCCCAGGATCGGCTGGAGCTGGCGGCACTGCGCGCCCGCGAGGACGAGAACGCCGACGGCTGGGCCCGGGTACACGAGATCGCGGGAGCGGTCGCCTGGGCGCGCGGTGAACCGCGCAGCGCCCTGCGCTGCTGGCAGCGCGCGTTGACCGTCTACCGGGAGCTGGCCGACGACAACGGTATCGGGCGGTGCCTGCAGCACCTCGGCGCCGCGGTACTGGTCGCACCCGAGCACGGTGATCTGGTCCTGGACATCGACCCGGCCGACGATGTCGCCGAGGTACTGCGCTGGGCGCACAGCTGGCTCGCCGAAGCCGGTCGGCGCAATCCCGACGCGGCCCATGTGGGCTACTACACCGATCACGCCGCCACGATCCGCGATACGGCCGAACCGCCGGATTTCGAGCGGTGGCCGCTGGAGGCGCGCGAGGAGACCGATCAGCCCTGACCCGCCGCCGGTGCGGACAGCACGCGATACAGCCGCCAGGTCGGTTGGTCGTCGCCGTCGTTGGGTATCTCGAGTTCGACGTCGACGGTGGCGATCTCCGCGCCGGTCTCGTAGAGCGTCGGATAACGCACATTGATCGCGTCCGAGGTGCCGCGGCCGGTGTTCGGTACGGCCAGGATGTACCGCACTCCGTGTGCGGCGGGGTCGTTGAGGACGGTGATGAAATCCTGGTCCGACGGAATGATGTAGGTATGCGGCCGGGCGGTCGCGGTGTATACGGCGAACCCGTACACCGTATCCATCAGCACCGAGGAATCCGGCAGGTCGAGAGCGTCGAGATAGCCGGCCACAGCGCGCTCGTTGTCGAACGAGGCGATGATGCGGCGTTGCTCCGAGCGGGTCGCCGAGGTGTCGCCGGGCTCGGGGAACACGATCTCCCGCAGGGCGTGCTGCTGGACCGACAGCGTCGGTGACAACATCAGCGCACCCGTGACCATCGGCGTCACGAGCACCAGGACCGTGGCGCCCACCGCCGGAACCCGGCGCGGGCCCGGGACGGTGGGCCGCGGCCGCCGGTGCCGGCCGGGTCGGCGCGCGGGTATCGTGCCGCGGGCCGGGACGAGCTGGCAGGCCAGCACGACCATCAGCGGTATCGCGCTGACGTAGAACCGCAGGAACGGAAAGGTGGTGCCCGTCATGTAATTACGGGTCGCGAACACCAGAACCGCACCGAAGACGATTCCCGCGGCGAGGACCTCCGGGTCGCGCCGCCGCCACGACAACACCAGGCAGACCGGTATCAGTATCGGCAGCACCGGCCCGAGCACCATGATCTCGGCGATCGAGAAGGCCAGCCCGTACATCGGCCCGACCGCGGCGCCGCCCCCGCTGCTCTGTTCCACGATGCTGGTGTTGCCGTAGTCGGAGGTGAACTGCTGGAACGGTTCCCCGGTGATGAGCCAGCTGGTCACCGTCCAGACCACGAACGCGACCGCGGTGGGCGCCGCGACCAGCAGCGCGTCCATCGCGGTATCGGTGATCCGGATGCGCCGCGGTCCCCGCGCCCGCAGCCAGGTGGTCACGGCGACGAACACCGTGACCCCCGCGGCCGCGGGCAGGGCGTCGTAGCGGGTCAGATAGGCCAGCGCCAGCGCGACGCCGGCCAGGCACAGATCGTGGACGTCGTCGGTGTGCAGCCAGCGGATCAACCGGCGGGCGGTCCAGCACAGCAGGAACAGGAACGGTGCCTCGCTCATCCCGTTGGCGGCGTAGAAGACGACCGTCGGGTTCAGGGCGAAAACCGAGGTCAGCACCCACACCAGCCAGTCCGGTATGCCGCGGTCCACACAGATACCGCGGATCTGGACCACCGCACCGGCCATGAACGGCGCCGAGACCAGTACGCCGGTGATGTTCCAGGATGTCAGAACCGGCCACCAGTGGCTCAGCAGCACCAGCGGCAGTTGGACGACGGTGGTGAGCGGGGTGAAGATGAACCCGATGGCCGCCAGATGCGGATCGCGACTGAACAGAACGCTGCGCGCGGCCGAGGCGCGGCTCAGCGAATCGCCGAGGATGTAGTGGGGTTCGATCGCCAGGTACAGTCCGACGGCGAGGTAGCCCAGCGTGGCCAGGGCGAACAACCACCGCGCGGTCTTCATCGCGGCGCGCCCGTCGTCTCCGTTCACGGGGTCGCTGTTGGCCTCCTCCCAGGTGACCGAATCCAGCACCGCGGTGCGGTAGCCGCTCTCGGCGATGCGCACGCCCAGGTCGGCGTCTTCGGTCACATTGAACGGGTCCCAGGCGCCGATCTCGTCCAGGACCGCGCGACGCAGATGATTGGAGGTGCCGCCCAGCGGGATGGGCGCGTCGCCGCGCATGAGCCCGGGCAGGACGAAACCGAACCAGAGCGCGTAGTCCGCGGTGAACCACGCGGTCAGCAGATTCTGGCCGCCGTTGTGGAACGCCAGCCGTGCCTGGACACACGCGGTGTCGGCCGGTAGCCGATCGAAGGCCACCGCGGCGCGGCGTAATTGCAGGGGGTCGGGTCGGTCCTCGGCGTCGTAGATGGTGACGAGGTCGCCGGTGGCGAAGTGCAGGCCGAAATTGCACGCTTTGGGTTTGGTCCGGGGCTGCGCCGGTGGCACTTCGATGATCCGCAGGGACGGCGGGGCGGGAACGGCGCGGGCCGCATCGAGCGTGGCCTCGTCGTCGGCCTCGAGCAATAGCAGGATCTCCATTTTGTCCGCCGGATAGCGGAAGGCGGCCAGGTTCTCGATCACCGTGGCGATCACCTCGGGTTCCCGGAAGGCGGGGACCAGGATCGTATAGGTCGGCAGGGCGGTATCGGGGACGGCCTCGGCGTCGGCGGCGTCGACCGTGATGATGCTGCGGCCGTCCAGTCCCCGGAAGAACAGGATCAGACGATCGACCAGCGTCCACACGTAGGCGGCCGTGCACACCACGGTGAGGGCCACCAGCGTCGGCGTCCGCGCGAAGACCGCGCCCGTCACCAGGATGACGACCACACCGATCAGGACCCGCCGCTGCCAGGGCACCACCACCGTGGCGGCGGAGACCTCGGGTCGCCGCTCCCGCAGGCCGTGCACGGCATCGTGCAGGGCCGCGGCCACCGGGTCCGCCCGGCCGCCCCCTTCCTCGTTCACCACGGCTGCACCTCCACGAGCTGCCGGCCCAGGGTTTCGAGCAGATCGGCGTCCTTGAACTCCGGATCGCTGTCGGTCACCGCCGAGACGCCGCGGGCGAGCAGGGCGACCATGGCCGACGCGGTACCCGCCACTGACGGCGCCGGGGGCAGGAAATAGGCGTCGGGTTCGTGGTTGTCCACGGTGAGCACGATGACCCGCTGGATATGGGCGGAGTCGCGACGCCAGGTGAAGGTGAGGTAGTTCCAGGTGAGATGTATCCGCTCGTCGACGATCGAATACATGGTTCCGGTGAGACCACGCCCGAGGTCTACCGACCGGGGCGGATTGCTCACCCGCGCGTAGCGCAGATCATAGGTGAGCAGGCTGGGCGTGACATCGAGCGCGGCGCCGTACCGCACGGTGAGCAGGTCGATCTGGGCGGTGCGGTTGCGTCCGAGAGCGTCCCAGGCGGGGTGGGGTTCGCGGGTCCGGAGGGTTTGGCGCACGAAGGTCGATTCGGTGTGGAAATAGTGTGCGGGCCAGTCCAGTGGCCGCAGCTCGGTCTGCCGCCATCCCGGTGGTACCGCCAGCCCGGTCGTGCCCTGATACGGCGGGCCGGCCGCGACCTCGTCGCTGGTCATCGCGGGCATCGGGGAGAACGCCACCACCAGGGCCGCCACCGACAGCGCCACCAGTACGTACACCGGATTGTCAGGCCCGCCGCCGATCCGCGGTGGGTCGCCGGCGGGCAGCAGTGGTTCGCGCAGCAGCAGGGCGGCACCGCCCGCCACCAGGGCAGGATCGACCCCGACAGGGCGAACAGGGTCATCGCGAGCACATCGAAGTGGAACAGTTCGTAGAACGGCGAATACCGGGGAAGCAGCAACCGCTGGACGAACAGCGTGACGAACAGGCCGATGACGCCGACGATGACATCGGTCTCGCGATCGTGGATCGGCAGTACCGGTTTGCCGCGGCGCCGCACCCCCAGCATCAGTGCCGCGGCCAGGACCGGGAGCAGGAGAACATAGCCGATCGAGGTGCCCTCGCCCGCGCCGATCCAGAGATCGACGAGGGTGCGCCGGAACGCCACCGCCGTGAGCACGGCCAACAGGACCCAGCGCACGGCGGTCCGGGTCGTCCGGTCCGCGACGCCGTACAGCATCACGGGCGGTGCCGGTTCGCCGGGCGACGGGCGCGCACCGCGAACCACAGTGCCACGATCAGTCCGACGACCACCAGCACAGCGGCCGCGACGAGCACTTTCCGCAGTGTCGTCGAGACCGGGCCCGCCGTGGTGACCGGCGATTCGGTGGTGGGCAGCGAGTAATCGACGGGCTCCCGGCCGGCGGCGGCGAACAGGACGTCCCCGGACAGTGCGGACCAGCCGCCGGGCCGGGCGCTCAGCCAGTCCAGGGTGCGGTTCAGTTCGTCCGGACCGGCATTGCTGGTGGCGACCAGCAACTGCCGGCCGTCGGTGTAGTAACTCTGCAGCGAGGCGAAGCGTAGTTCCGGGTCGAGCTGCAGATGGGTGGTGGTCCCGGTCGCGTCGGTCAGGGCGATACGGGTCTCGTCGGTTTTGTTCAGCGGTGGGGCGATGCCGGCGGGGAGTTCGCCTCCGGCCGCGATCAACACGGTGGGCCGTGTGCTGCCGACCGCCTTCGCCACCGGTGTCCAGCGCGGGTCGAGCCGGACCGAGGTCAGCGACTGCAATCCGGTCGTCACGGTGATCGCCCGCGCCAGGTCGGCGAAGTCGCCGGTGGTCGCGGTGACATCGAAGGCCGGGAGGAAAGCCTGGGGCAGGGCTTGGAAGCCCCGTGGTGGCCCACCCGCGGTGGGTTCGCCGGTGATCTCACTGCCCGGCAGGATCGTCAGGCCCAGCGGCTGATCGGTGCCGCAGCGGCCGGTGTCGCCGGTGCTGCGGAGGGTGACGTTCACCGTGGTATCGCGCTGCAGAACCTCGTCGGGAATATCGATCCAGCGGTCGATCTGCCCGGTGGGGTCGGCGGCCCAGTTCGTCAGTTCGCGGTCGCCCGCGGTGACGGTCAGCAGCCCGGCCTGGCTCGGCGGCAGGGGCGTGTAGTGGCCCTGCAGTTTCACCCTGATACCGCCGGAGGGCCTGCCGAGGTGGGTCTGATCGACGGTGAACCGGACGCTGACCTGTGCATGTGAGCTCGCACTGAGTGTCCCGGCGCCGAGCTGGCCGAGTGTGGTGGTGTCGGGCGCGAGGACCGGCGGCTGATCCAGGGACCCCGCCACCGCCCGCCCGGCCACCGCGAACTCCGCCACCCGGCTGGTGATCAGCCGGACCTGATCCAGCAGCGCGTCGCCCACGCCGGTGACGAGCAGGGTGGGCGGCCCGGCGGCCGGAGTGAGCGTGGTGGCGGCGTCACCACCGGACCGGATGGCTACCGAGCGAGTGAAATCGGTATCCGGTTCGGCGATCGTGGCGTCGCCGGACAGTCTGCGCAATGTCACCCGGACCGGTTGGCTGCCGTAGAAGGCCACGATCGCCGTGGCCAGCGACAACGCGGCGTTCGATTCGGCCTCCGAGGGCCGGTCCGGCACGTGGATCCGCAGCTCCTGGAGGACGGGCGGCAGGAAATCCGAGATCACCGTGGGCGTCTGCGGTGTGCCCGAGTAGCCGACGCGTACCTCACGCAGGACCGCTTCGTGCTCGAACCAGTCGTCCGGGCAGCGGCCCACATCCGGGTACAAGTTCACGTGCAGAGTGATCGCGGCGGCCTGCTGTTCGATCTCGGCGTCGTCCAGCGGCACTGTGACCGGTACCCCGGTGGCGGGCCCGGCGGGTAGCTCGGCACGACCGATGAATCGGTTCCCCGACTCGACGTCGATCGTTCCCCGGGCCATATCGTTCGGGAGATCGACGGTCGCGGCGAGCTGTGCGGGAGCCGTTCCCGGGGGCACCGGGATCGTGAGGTCCACCTGGTCGTCGTCGCCGCGCAGGACGATCTGCTCGCCGAGACCCAGGTCGCGGCCGGAGAATTCGGTCGATCCATCCTGGCCGGAGGGTCGCGGTGCCGCCGTATCCGCCGGTTGTGGAGTTCCGAGACCGGCCGTGAGTACCACCACCGCCAGCGTCGCCGAGCAGGTGCACAACATCCGAGCGACAATCCGCATGCGCAGGACCCCTCAGTTGTCCGGCGGCGATCCCGCGCTGGTGCGGTAACGAACTGACTGCGGGGGATCCCAGGTCACGAGAATGGTACCCAGGACGCCATCAGCTATCGGTCAGCAACGATTTTGGGCGTGGTGTCGCTCATCGCCGCCGGTCGAGGGGTTATGGGCGCGGTGTGGCTTCCGACGGCCGGTCGAAAACGGTTACCGGATCCGCCACCGCCGGTTTCCATCGCTGATCGATCACCAGACCCAGCAGTCCGGCGGCGATACAGGCGATCGAGACCGCCACCATCACCGGATGGGTGCCTCCGGTCAGCGCGTCGGCCAGAATGACGGTGGCGGCCGTACCGGGCAGGATCCCGATGACCGTCGCGCCCAGATACGGCCAGAAACGGATCGACGACAGAGCGCAGGAATAGTTGACCACCGAGAACGGTGCGAAGGCGAGGAGCCGGAGCGCGCCCACGGCGAGCCAGCCCCGGCGGTGCAGGCGCTCGTCCACGAGCCGCACGGTGGGATGGTCCAGATACACACCCACCCGCTCGCGACCGTAGGCGCGGGTCAGCAGGAAGGCCGCGGCGGCGCTGAGCACGGTGGCGCTCACAGCCACCGCGAGCCCGACCACGGGACCGAACAGCAGACCCGAGGCCACCGTGAACACGGTGCGCGGGACCGGGGCGATGGTGATCAGCGTATGCGCCACGAAAAACAGCACCGGGAAATAAGGGCCGGCTTCCCCGGCCCACTGCTGGATCTGCGCGGGGCTCGGCAACGGGGTCAGCAGTGCCGCCGCGCAGACGAGCGCGGCGCAGCACAGCAGCAGGACCAACCGTCGGTCGCGGAGGATTCGGGACACCGGCCGAGGCTACCGGTCGGCCGGTGGGGGCTCGCCGAGCGGTGCGGGTGCGATCGGGCCGGGCCGTCGCGCTTCTCGGGCGGCGGCCGGACCGTCCGCGACGTGAGGTCGGCGGGTGGAAAGTGTCCGAGGCGCACCTCGGCGCAGAAGGTCGATTTCGCGGTACGGCGCCGCGCACACCACGATCGAAATCGGCACGCCGCTGTGCCGCCCGCCCGCCGGGGGCTCCGGTGGGGGCGGCCGTGCCCCGGGTGCCGGTGAACAGGCGCGACGAGGTTCTTCGCCGCGAGGTTACTCGCTGGTAGTGGTAGCCACGGACGATGCCGTACGGGCATCCCGCTAGCATCGGAGGAGCGGGCTGAATGCTCGTTAACCAAAGTATTCGCTGAGCTGGGCGGATGCCAAGGTACCCGCGCACACCTGTGGTGCGCTTGTACTGGAACGACAATGAGGGAACAGGGTATGCCGATTGCTGCAGAGCCCGCGGCCGGAGCTGATCCGTCCTCGTCCGCGGTGCCCGAATATCCCGCCTGGCGCAAGGGTGTGGCGGGAGTGCTGGCCAAGACCCGCAAGGTCGACGCGGCCGAACTCGGTGCGGAACCCGAAAAGCTACTGAACCAGTCCACCTACGACGGGCTGAGTATCGCGCCGCTGTACACGCGCCGAGACGAACTGCCCGAGCAGCCGCTGCCCGGCGCCTATCCGTTCGTCCGCGGCGGCGACGCCAGCCGCGATGTCCACCGCGGCTGGTTCGTCAGTGCCCGGATCGGTGCCGCCGATGCCGCGTCCGCCCACCGGGAGATCACCGGCGGGCTGGAAAGCGGCCTGAGCGCCGTGGAACTCGGGGTCGGTGCGCACGGGGTGCCGGTGGCCGATCTCGCCGCCGCGCTCGACGGTCTGCTCTTCGAGCTGGCGCCGCTGGCCCTGCGCGCTGGGACCGAGACCGCGGCGGCAGCCACAGCGGTCTACGAGGTGCTCGATCGGTACTCGGCGCCCGACCGTGCCGCTATCCGGGTCTCCCTGGGGGCGGCACCCCTCACCAGCGCGTTCGCCGGAATCGAGGATATCGGCGTCGCCGAGACCACGGCCTTGGCCGTCGCCGCCGGGCAGCGGTCCGAAACCGTCCGGGCGATCACCGTGGACGGCACCGTCTTCCACGATGCCGGCGGCTCCGACGCCCAGGAACTGGGTGCGGCCGTCGCCGCCGGACTCGAATACCTGCGCGTGCTGGCCGGGGAGATGCCGATCCCGGAAGCGCTGCGGCAGTTGGAGTTCCGGTTCGCCGCCACCGACGACCAGTTCGCCACCATCGCCAAGTTCCGGGCCGCGCGGCGCCTGTGGGCGCGGGTCGCCCACGCGCTGGGCGCGCCGTCGGAGGGCGCGGCCCCGCAGCACGGGGTGACCTCGGCGGCCATGATGAGCCGGCGTGACCCCTGGGTGAACCTGCTCCGTACCACCCTCGCCGCGTTCGGCGCCGGGGTGGGCGGCGCCGATACCGTCACCGTGCTGCCGTTCGATTCCGCGCTGCCCGCCGGTGAACTCGGGGTCTCCGCGTCGTTCTCCGAACGGATGGCCCGCAACACCCAGCTGCTGCTGCTCGAGGAGTCCCATCTCGGACACGTCCAGGACCCCGGCGCGGGTTCCTGGTACGTCGAGCGTTACACCGACGAACTGGCCACCACCGCATGGGAGTTCATGCAGGAGCTGGAATCCGCCGGGGGCTACCGCGCCGCGCTGGATTCGGGTCTGGTGGCCACCCGGATCGCCGAGACACACACCCGCCGGGAAAGCGATATAGCCCATCGCCGGACCGCCGTGACCGGGGTGAACGAATTCCCCAATCTCGCCGAGGCGCCCTTGTCGGAGGCCGCTCGTACGGCCGGCCCCGGCCGGCGGTACGGCGCCGCTTTCGACGCGCTGCGGGATCGCTCCGATGCCTACCTCGCGACACACGGCCGTCGTCCGCAGGCGTTGCTGGTGCCGTTGGGCACGGTGGCCGAGCACAATGTGCGGGTCACCTTCATCGCCAACCTGCTGGCGTCCGGCGGTATCGAATCCATCAACCCCGGCCCGCTCACCGAGAGCGATATCGCCGCGGCGGCGAAGGAATCCGGAGCGTCGATCGCGGTGCTCTGCGGTACCGACGCGCGCTACGGCACCGATGCGGCCGGTGCGGTGGAACAACTGCGCGGCGCCGGAGTCGGAACCGTCCTGCTGGCCGGCCCGGAGAAGGTCGTGGCCGGTATCGAGGAGGCCCGGCGTCCGGACGGGTTCCTGGCGGCCCGGATCGACGCGGTCGCCGCCCTGACCGCCCTGCTGGAGAAGGTGGGAGCCTGATGACGACACAGCGAATCGAGCAGGAGGTCGGCAGTTTCGCCGACGTACCGCTCACCGAGCCGGGTTTCACGCCCGACAAGGCCGACCGCAGCGCCCGTGACTCCTTCGTGCGGGAGGCGGCCGCGGCGAACAACTACGCTCCCGAGCAGCTGGTGTGGTCGACCCCGGAGGGTATCGATGTCCCACCGGTGTTCACCAAGGCCGATCGTGATGCCGTGGCCGAAGCCGGTTTCCCGCTCGACAGCGTGCCCGGCGTCGCGCCCTTCGTGCGCGGGCCGTACCCGACGATGTACGTGAACCAGCCGTGGACCATTCGCCAGTACGCGGGCTTCTCCACGGCCGCCGATTCCAATGCCTTCTACCGCCGCAACCTGCAGGCCGGCCAGAAGGGTCTGTCGGTGGCCTTCGACCTGGCCACCCACCGCGGTTACGACTCCGACCATCCGCGGGTGCAGGGCGACGTCGGGATGGCCGGCGTGGCCATCGATTCCATCCTGGACATGCGCCAGCTCTTCGACCAGATCCCGCTGGATCAGGTCAGTGTATCGATGACCATGAACGGCGCGGTGCTGCCGATTCTGGCGCTGTACGTCGTGGCCGCCGAAGAGCAGGGCGTGGCGCCCGAACAGCTGGCCGGAACCATTCAGAACGATATTCTGAAAGAGTTCATGGTCCGCAACACCTACATCTATCCGCCCAAGCCCTCGATGCGGATCATCTCCGATATCTTCGCCTACACCAGCGCGAAGATGCCGAAGTTCAACTCCATCTCGATCTCCGGCTACCACATCCAGGAAGCCGGGGCGACTGCCGATCTGGAACTCGCCTACACCCTCGCCGACGGCGTGGAGTATCTGCGGGCCGGGATCGACGCGGGCATGGAGATCGATGAGTTCGCGCCGCGGCTGTCGTTCTTCTGGGCCATCGGCATGAACTTCTTCATGGAGGTGGCCAAACTCCGGGCGGGCCGGTTGCTGTGGAGCGAACTGGTCGCGAAGTTCGATCCGAAGAACCCGAAATCGCTGTCGCTGCGCACCCATTCGCAGACCTCGGGCTGGTCGCTGACCGCGCAGGACGCCTACAACAATGTGGCCCGCACCTGCATCGAGGCCATGGCCGCGACCCAGGGGCACACCCAGTCGCTGCACACCAACGCGCTCGACGAGGCGCTCGCGCTGCCGACCGATTTCTCGGCCCGGATCGCGCGCAACACCCAGCTGCTGATCCAGCAGGAGTCCAACACCACGCGGCCGATCGACCCGTGGGGCGGTTCCTACTACGTCGAATGGCTGACCCATCAGCTCGCGGAACGGGCGCGGGCGCATATCGCCGAGGTGGAGGCGCACGGCGGGATGGCCCAGGCCATCGGCCAGGGCATTCCCAAGCTGCGTATCGAGGAGGCCGCGGCCCGGACCCAGGCCCGGATCGACACCGGTCAGCAGCCGGTGATCGGCGTCAACAAATACCAGGTCGCCGAGGACCACGAGGTCGAGGTCCTCAAGGTCGAGAACTCCCGGGTGCGCGCCGAGCAGATCGAGAAGCTGCGGCAGTTGCGGGCCGGCCGTGATCAGGACGCGGTGGACCGGGCGCTGGGTGAGCTCAGCCGGGCCGCCGCCTCGTCCCAGGGCGGGATGGAGAACAATCTGCTGGCCCTGGCCATCGACGCCGCGCGCGCGAAGGCCACCGTCGGCGAGATCTCCGACGCGCTGGAGAAGGTCTACGGCCGGCACCAGGCGGAGATCCGTACGCTGTCCGGTGTGTATCGCGACGAAGCCGGCAAGGTCACCAACATCACCACCGCCGGGGACCTGGTGGACGAGTTCGCCGAGGCCGAAGGCCGGCGTCCGCGCATCCTGGTCGCGAAGATGGGCCAGGACGGGCACGACCGCGGCCAGAAGGTGATCGCCACGGCCTTCGCCGATCTCGGGTTCGACGTCGATGTGGGCCCGCTGTTCCAGACCCCCGAAGAGGTGGCCCGCCAGGCGGCGGACAACGACGTGCACGTCGTCGGTGTGTCCTCGCTGGCCGCCGGCCACCTCACGCTGGTGCCCGCCCTGCGGCAGGCACTGGCCGATGTCGGCCGGCCCGACATCATGGTCATCGTCGGCGGGGTCATCCCGCCCGGTGACTTCGACGAGCTGTACGAGGCGGGGGCGGCGGCGATCTTCCCGCCGGGCACCGTCATCGCCGACGCGGCGATCGACCTGCTGCGCAAGCTCGGTGCCGCGCTCGGGCACGAACTCGGTTCCGGCGACAGTGGATCCGGGGTCGAAGCCCAGGGATGAGCGCACGTGTCGTCGACGTGGAAGCACTCGCGCAGGCGGTCCGCTCCGGTGAGCGGGCCGCCCTCGCGCGGGCGATCACCCTGGTGGAGTCCACCAGGTCCGACCATCGGGACCAGGCCCAGCAGCTCCTGCTGCGACTGACCCCGGAAGCCGGTGCGGCACTGTCGAACCGGGTCGGAATCACCGGGGTGCCCGGAGTGGGGAAGTCGACCTTCATCGACTCCCTCGGTATGCAGCTGATCGGGCAGGGGCACCGGGTCGCCGTGCTGGCGGTGGACCCGTCGTCCACACGCACCGGCGGGTCGATCCTCGGTGACAAGACCCGGATGGCGCGGCTGTCGGTGGAGGAGAACGCCTTCATCCGCCCGTCCCCGACCGCGGGCACGCTCGGCGGGGTGGCGAAGGCGACCCGCGAGACGATCGTGCTGCTCGAGGCGGCGGGGTACGACGTCATCCTCGTCGAGACCGTCGGGGTCGGGCAGTCCGAGGTGACCGTGGCGAATATGGTCGATGTCTTCTGCTTCCTCACCCTCGCGCGTACCGGCGATCAGTTGCAGGGCATCAAGAAGGGTGTGCTGGAGCTGGCCGATCTGGTCGCGGTGAACAAGGCCGATGGTAAGCACGAGATCGAGGCGAAGTCGGCGGCCCGGGAACTGTCCGGGGCGCTGCGGCTGATCCATCCGCACGATGCGCTGTGGCGGCCGCCGGTGCTGACCATGAGCGGTCTGGAGGGGGTCGGGCTGGAGGAGTTCTGGCGGACCGTGCTGGAACACCGCCGGGTGCTGACCGACGCGGGCGAGTTCGCCGAGAAGCGCCGTCGTCAGCAGGTCGACTGGACCTGGACCATGGTGCACGACCAATTGCTCCGCCGGCTGGCCGACAATCCGAAGGTGAAGGCGCTGCGAGGCGCAGTGGAGCGCGACGTCCGAGACGGGACCCTGACCGCGGCGCTGGCCGCGGAGAAACTGCTGGACGCCTTCGACAGCTAAAAGTTTCCGCTATGGAAATCTTTCCATTTCGGAAATTATATGTACCCTGGGTGGCATGGACGATGCCGAACCCGGGCTCCGGGCACGCAAGAAACGGGAGACGCGACTCGCGCTGAGTCTCGCCACCATCCG
Organism: Nocardia sp. NPDC004568; assembly: GCF_040609955.1. Classification (NCBI taxonomy): domain Bacteria; kingdom Bacillati; phylum Actinomycetota; class Actinomycetes; order Mycobacteriales; family Nocardiaceae; genus Nocardia; species Nocardia sp. NPDC004568. Next base: position 41,598 of record NZ_JBEXLL010000002.1, on the reverse strand, counting down.
GCTGTCGATCGAGAAGGGCTGGGACGCGGTCACCGTCGAGGAGATCGCGGCCGCGGTCGGTGTCTCCGATCGCACCTTCCGCAACTATTTCGGGAGCAAGGCCGAAGCCGTGGCCTCACGGCACCTGGACCGGATGTACGAGATCGGCCGGCTGCTGGGGGCCCGCCCGTCGGCGGAACCGCTCTGGACCGCGATCACCACGGCGGTCCTGCACGGGTTCGGGGTGGGCGAGGGCGATACGCAGGAGGCCTGGTCGGGCGATACCCGCTGGGCCGAGGGTGTGGGGGAGATCCTGTCGCAGCCGGCGGTACGCGGAGCGGTCCTGGAGGCCGACGCGCTCGCGCAGCGCGAGCTGGCCGCGGCCGTCGCCGGACGGGTCGGTGCGGATCCCGACCGGGATATGTATCCCAAACTGGTGGCCGCGGTGGTGGGTTCGGCCTGCGCGGTGGCCACCGAGCATTCCCGGACCACCCGGCCCCCCGAATCCCTCGCCGCCACCTTGCGGGCGGCGCTGACCCAGGTGGCCGTCGGGCTGCCCGTACCGAATGCCGGGAGCTGAGATGGGCTACGACGTGATCATCGCCGGGGCCGGCCCGGTCGGGCTGCTGGTGGCCTGCGAACTCGGCCGGGCCGGGGTCCGGCCGCTCGTCCTGGAACGCCACGCCGAGGCCGAGACCGAACCCCGGGCCAACGGCCTGGTGGGCCAGGTGGTGCCGCTGATGGACCGGCGCGGACTGTACGAGCGGCTCAGCGGCACCTCCGGTCCACCCCGGCCCAACGACCGGTATTTCATGTTCGGCGGGCTGGCCCTCGATCTGAGTCTGCTCGACGACGGGCCGATCTACACCCTGCCGATCCCGCAGCGCGAACTGGTCGCCGTGCTGGGCGAATACGCCGCGGAACTCGGTATCGAGGTCCGCCGTGGCATCACCGTCGAGGCTGTCGCCGGCGACGACGACGAGGTCGCGGTGGAGATCTCGGGTCCGGACGGTGCGGCGTCTGTGCGTGGCCGCTACCTGGTCGGCGCCGATGGCGCGCACAGCATTGTCCGCAAACAGCGGGGCATCGGCTTCCCCGGTATCGGCTATGACCGCACAACCGCGCGCACGGTCCACGCCTCGATCCCCGCCGACTGGGTGGACCCGGTCTCCGGTGCGCTGCGGGTGCCCGGCTTCGGCCCGGTCCGGCCGTTCCTGTCGCTGCGTACCGAGCACGGTGGTTTCACCTACGCCCCCTTCGCCGGCCGTCCGCCGATGCTGTCCACGGTCGAATGGGACGAGCCCCCGACGGAAGAACCGATGACGCTGGCGGAGATGCGGGGCAGTATCACCCGGGTCCTCGGTGCCGAGATCCCACTCGACGAGCCCGTGGGGCCGGGCCCACATCTGCTGCGCCGGCTGCGCGGCGGGCACACCCGGGTGGCCGAACGGTTCCGCGACGGACCGGTCCTGCTGGCCGGTGACGCGGCGCACGTGTACACCGGCGGTGGCGGCCCGGGACTGAATGTGGGACTCACGGACGCGGTGGAACTCGGCTGGAAACTGGCCGCCGAGGTCCAGGGCTGGGCGCCGCCCGGTCTGCTCGACAGCTACGACCGGGAACGGCGGCAGGCGGCCACCCGGACGGAACTGGCCGCCCGGGCCCAATCGGCGCTGCTCGCACCGGGCGGGGATACGACCGCCCTGCGTACGGTGTTCGGGGAGCTGCTGACCGACGAGTCCGCGGTCGCGCGGGTGGCCGCGGTGATCGCCGGGACGGATGTGCGCTACGACATGGGTATCGCGGACCCGCATCCGCTCGTCGGCTACAGCGCTCCGGACCTCACGCTACGCCTCGGGGACTCGACAGTGCGGCTGGCCGAGCTGCTCCGGGAGTATCGGCCGTTACTGCTGGATCTCGGTGCCGACCGAGCGTGGTCGGCCGCGCTCACCGGTGTGCCGGACCGGGTCGGGGTGGTATGCGCGCAGACCGAGGGAACCACGGCGGCGGCCCTGCTGGTGCGCCCCGATGGCCGCGTGGCCTGGGCCACCGATTCCGTGCCCGGGCCCGGACAGATCGCCGAATGCCGGGCCGCGCTGGCCCGCTGGGCGGGGGCCGCGACGCCGGACGAACGGGTCGCCTCGGCCGGGGCCGCGGGGGAATCCGCACCGTGACACCGGACGGCAACTCGATCGCCGGCGGGTGCGCGGTCACGGGCCGCCTGGTGAGCGGCCCGCCGCGTGCTCGCCGTCAGTCGAGGCCGAACCGCTCCGCGGCGGTGCGGTAACAGACGCGGCGCAACCAGTCCTCGCCCAGGTCGAGCCGCTCCAGTGCCTGAACCGCGTGCCGGTACGGGTACGGGATGTTCGGGAAATCGCTGCCGAACATGATCCGGTCGCCGTGGTCGAGCAGACGGTGCCGGTCGCCCGCCGGGAACGGGACATCATCCTCGGCGAAATCGGTGAACGCCATGGTGGTGTCCAGGTACACCCCGGAATACCGGTCCGCCAGGTCCAGGAAATCCCGGTACTCCGGCATACCCATATGCGCCACGATCAAGGGCAGGCGGGGAAATCGCCGCAGGACGTCGGCGACCGGTCCGGGACCGGTGAACGCGCCGGGCGCCGGACCGGAACCGCAGTGGATCACGGTGGGGACACCGGCGTCCTCGAGCAGGCCCCAGACGGGATTCAGCAGGGGGTCGCGGGGATCGTAGGCGCCCACCTGGATATGGGCCTTGAAGACCTGGGCGCCCTGCTCGACCGCGGCCGCCACGTATCCGGCCGCGCCCGCTTCGGGATAGAACGTGGCGGTGTGCAGGCACTCCGGGACGTCGGCGGCGAATTCCGCGGTCCACTCGTTGAGCCACGCCGCCATGTCCGGCCGGTGCGGATACACGAGTGCGGTGAACGCGCCGATCCCGAAGCGGCGCAGGGTGTTCAGCCGGACCGATTCGTCGGCGCGATAGGTGATCGGCCAGGGCCGCCCGGTGAGCGGGCCGACATCGTCGAAATACGCCCAGACCTTGCGCAGTACCCGGTGCGGCATGAAATGGGTGTGCACATCGATCAGTGCGGGCAATCCGAGCCGCTGCCGGAACTGCGCCAGGTATGCCTCGTCGGCCGGGACCTCGGCCACTCCGGAGGTGTTCACGTTCCTCCCTCTCGATGCGGTCGGACAGGGGGCGGCGGAAACGTCATCGCGTCCGGGTGACGGGTTCGCCGACCGTATCCCGGGGGTACAGGGCGCGGGCATGGTCGCCGATGCGGGCGATCATCCGGTCGAAGAACCGCACGGGGTCGGTGCCGACGACGATATCGGCGTTGGGCGGTCGCCCCCACATCCCGGCCCAATCGGCGATGGTGGCGCCCCGGGTGAGGGTGCCCGTGAGCTCGACGTCCACGGTGGCGGGCCGGGTGCGTGCCAGCGCCGGGTCCAGAGTCACCGCGGCGGCGAACGGGTCGTGCATATGGGCCAGATAGCCGAGGTCGTATCCGTGGTGGAAATCGAAGTAGAAGCGCACCGCGTCGGTGAGGTGCCGGACGATCGGATTGCTCGCCGCCGAACGCGCCGCGGGCGGATCGGCCGGCGAGACCGTTTCGGCCGGGAAGCTGCCGGCCCGCTCGGCCAGCCGGACCAGGTGCGCCGGCCTCATCTCGATGGTCTCGGTGATGTCGAGGGCGCAGATCAGCGGCCGGCGGTCCGGCGGGGCGGCGGAGAAGGCGTCGAAGACGATCTTCGCGGCCTCGGGGTCGACGTGGATGTTCCACTCGTTGGTCGGCGTGGTGTTGCCGGGGTGGGAGAACGCTCCGCCCATGATCACCAGCCGGCGCAGCAGCCGGGGGAGTTCGGGTTCCTCGCGGAGCGCGAGGGCGAGATTGGTCAGCGGCCCGGTGCACAGCCCGGTCAGCTCGCCGGGATGGCGCCGTACCAGGTCCACCCACATCCGCGCCGCGCTGCGGTCGGAGATACGCCGGGTCGGGGCGGGGAGTTCGGCGTATCCGACCCCGTGCGGACCGTGGGTGTCCTCGGTGGTGCGCAGGGGGATCTCGAGCGGTTCGGCCGCTCCGAGTGTCACCTCGATCTGCGGGGCCCGGGCCAGCTCGAGCCAGGCCAGATTGTTGATCGCGACCTGGGCCGCGGGCACATTGCCGGCAGTGGAGGCGATCCCCATGATCTCGGCGTCCGGGCTGGCGAGGAGATAGAGCAGGGCGAGGGAATCGTCCACGCCGGTGTCCACGTCCAGGATGATCCGCTGCCGCACCCCCTGACCCTATCGGGGAGTGCGGCGGCGGATTCGGAGCGGGTCGTGTCACAGTGACGCATTCCGGTCGGCCAGCCGAAATGTGTCACTGTGGCCGAGTCCGGTCAGTCCCGGGTGGGCCAGTAATTGTCGGTGGCGGGGCGGCGGCTGAGGGCCGCGCCGCCGCTCACCTCGGTCAGGCCCAGGTGGAACAGCATGCCCACGGTCAGCAGACTGACACCGACGATCAGCGGGGTCAGCAGCTGCGCGGCGCCGGCGCCGGAGGGCGTCATATGGTGTTGTTCGCCCAAGTGCATGGCGTACATGCCGGTGTAGTGCATACCCGCCACGGCCACGCCCATCACCAGTGCGGCGCCGACGGTGGCCAGGGTGCCGCGCACATTGAGGGTGAACCAGAGCGCGGCGGTCGCGGCGATCACCGCGATCACCATGGACAACGCGACGGTCGACCACTCGTAACCGATCTCCACATCGGTCTTCATGGCGTACATGCCGGCGTAGTGCATCGCGCCCACGCCGATCCCGGTGACCACGCCGCCGACCAGCAGGCTCTGGCGGCCCAGCCGTCGCTGCTGGGCCAGGCACAGTCCGAGCCAGACCACGACCATGGCGATCACCGCGCTGATCAGCGTGACGGGTACGTCGTATCGGATGGCGGCGCCGTCGATCCGGAAACCCAGCATGGCGATGAAGTGCATCACCCAGATACCCGTGCCGCCGAGGGCGACCGACGCCGCGATGAGCCAGCCGTCGAACGGTGAGCTGCTGCGCACGCGGCTCATGCACCGTAGTGCGAGCAACGATCCGGTGAACGACATGACGTACGCGACCACGGGGGTGAGCCAGCCATGGCTGAAGTGGTCGATCTCCACCGGTGAACCTCCTCGCTGGCGTGGAATCCCGCCCCCGCAACAGCGGAACACGAGCATTCCAAATTGGTGAACGTGCAGGAGGTGAATTTAGAGGAGTTGTGTCGTAAAAAACAAGGGCCGTATTGATGACATCGGCGCACCTGTGACACGGATTCGGTGCGCCGCCGTTCTCGCGATCGCACTATGACGTGGGACACACTACTCGATGTCCGGGTATCGATCCCGGGCAATCCTCCGGCATGTCGTTTCCGGCACCCGGTGCCGCCCAACCGTTCCCGGTTCCGCGGTCCGCCGTGGGGGCCGTGATGCCTGGTCGGTGCGGGTGATACGCGGCCGGTCGAAGGGCTGCGCGGGGTGCTCCGAGTTTCCGGTTGTGCTGTGCGTCACCGGTCCTGGGCGTAGGCTTCGGGCAACTCGAAGGAGACCCATGCCTGGCATATCCAGCCGTCCCACCGCCGTCGATCACGCTCTTCCCGAGGCCGATCTGGCCGAATTCGCCGAAATCCGCAGTGCCGAACGCGCCGAGGCCGCCCGCCGCAGTGCTGTCGCGGCCCGGATCGTGGCCGGCCACGCCACCGATGCCGCCGACTGCCGCAATCTGCTGGCCATGCTCGGTCTGGACGCGGAGGCGGGCAAACTCGCGGGCGTCCAGACCTGAGGCGGTGAATTCCGGCCCCGGGTGGGCGGGGCCGGACCGGCACGTACCCTCGGGGTATGCCCGAAACGGCACTGCTCACCGCGCCGCACCCGGACTCCTGGTCCGCCGCCCTCGACGATCTCGTCGACCTGATCGGCGACCGGCCCACGGTGGTACTCACCGGCGCGGGTATCTCCACCGACAGCGGTATCCCCGATTACCGGGGGCCCGACACGCCACCGCGAACACCGATGACCTACCAGCAGTTCGTCGGCGATCCGGTGTTCCGGCAGCGCTATTGGGCGCGTAATCACGTGGGCTGGCGGTACATGGACGCCGCCCGCCCCAATGCCGGCCACCGTGCCCTGGCCGAACTGGAGCGCGGGGGCGCGGTCACCGGCGTGATCACCCAGAACGTCGATCTGCTGCACACCAAGGCGGGTAGCCGCCGGGTGATCGACCTGCACGGCAGTTATGCGCAGGTGCGCTGTCTGGGCTGCGGGGCGCGCATTTCCCGCATGGCGCTGGCCGAGCAGTTGGAACAGGCGAATCCCGATTTCGCCACCGCGACGGTCACCGGACTCGAAGTGGCCCCCGACGCCGACGCCGTGGTCGAGGACACCAGCGGATTCCGCATGGTGGATTGCCCGCGGTGCGGCGGAATGTGGAAGCCCGACATCGTCTACTTCGGAGAGAGCGTGCCGCCCGAACGGGTGGCGGCCGCCTACGAACTGGTGGACGCGGCGGAAGTGATCCTGGTGGCAGGCTCCAGTTTGACGGTGTTGTCTGGCCGTCGTTTCGTGCACCGGGTCGCCCGCAACGGCGGCACGGTGGTGATCGTGAATCGCGGCGCCACCCGCAGCGACGGACTCGCCGACCGGCGGCTGGACGCCGGATGCTCACCGGCGCTGTCCGGGTTGGCCGAGCTGTACCGGATCCGTGGCGCGCGCCCGGCGGACGGCCCGCCCGGCGCCGCGTAGGCTGCCCCGATATGCGCAGCACAGTCATCGCGGTGCACACCGGCCGCAGCGAAGTGGTCCACGACATCACCCCGCAGTGCCGGGCGTTCGCGCGGGACGCCGCCGGCGACGGGCTCCTGCACATCTTCGTGCCGCACGCCACCGCCGGAGTCGCGATCATGGAGCTGGGCGCCCACAGCGACGAGGATCTGCTGGCCGCCCTGCGTGACCTGCTCCCGGCCGACGACCGGTGGCGGCACGCGCACGGATCGCCCGGCCACGGCCGCTCTCATGTGATGCCCGCGCTCATCGCCCCGTACGCGACCGTTCCGGTCCTCGACGGCGAACCGGCGCTAGGCACCTGGCAGTCCATCGCGCTGGTCGATCTCAATATCGACAATCCCGACCGCGAGGTGCGGTTGTCGTTCCTCACCTCTGCGGGGTGACCGTGTTCGCCGGGTAACGTCGGCGGGTATGAGCAGCCTCGGAGTCGCCATCATCGGGTACGGGCTGGCCGGGGCGGTGTTCCACGCACCGCTCGTCGCCGCCGATCCCCGGCTTCGCCTGGCCGCGGTGGTGACCGGTTCGGCGCAGCGGGCGGAGCAGGCGCGACGGGAACACCCCGGGGTGCGGGTGCTGCCCGATGCCGACAGTCTTTTCGCGGAGATGTCCGGAATCGATCTGGTCGTGATCGCCGCACCCAACCGCGTGCACGCCGATCTGGCCCGGCGGGCGCTCGCGGCGGGGGCGGCGGTGGTGGTCGACAAACCCTTCGCGGTGACCGCCGCGGAAGCCGAGGATCTGCTGCGCTGTGCCCGGGATGCCGGGCGGATGCTGACCGTTTTCCAGAACCGACGCTGGGACGGCGATTTCCGGACGGTGCGCCGGCTGGTGGCCGAGGACGCGCTGGGCCCGGTGCGTCGCTTCGAGTCACGGTTCGAGCGCTGGCGTCCGGTGTCCAAGGGTGGTTGGCGCGAGCTGGGCGGTCCGGCCGATGCCGCCGGGATCCTCTACGACCTGGGCAGTCACCTTGTCGATCAGGCGCTCACTCTGTTCGGTCCGGTCGCGAGCGTCTACTCCGAGCTTGCCCGGCGCCGCGCCGGGGTCGGTACCGACGACGACATGCTCCTCGCCCTGACCCATACCGGCGGCGTGCGCTCCCATCTGTGGGCGAGCGCGGTGGCCCCACTACCGGGCCCCCGGTTCCGGGTGCTCGGGGAACGGGCGGGCTACGAAGTGCACGGACTGGACCCGCAGGAGTCGGCGTTGCGTGCCGGACGGCGGCCGGGCGACGGGACACCGTGGGGAGAGGTCGGCGAAGCCGAGTACGGCGTCCTCGGCGCCGGTGACGACACGGCGCGGTATCCCACTCTGCCCGGTGATTACCCCGCGTTCTACCGGGCCACGGCCGCCGCCGTCCTGGACGGTGCGCCGATACCCGTAGACCCCGTCGACGCGCTGGCGGGCCTGCGGATCCTCGAGGCAGCCCGTGAATCGGCAGCGAAAGGTGTTGTCGTAACCCTCGGCGGCGCCTCCGGAGCGGCGGGCCCGGGGCTCTGGTGACCTCGGCCCGCGCGCCGCGTTCCTTCCGTTCCGTCACCAGGGGCCCGGTCGCAGCGGCCGGCAATTCGGTGCGACAGCTCTCATCGAATTCTCTCAATACACCTTCTGCCCAGTGTCTCAAAGGGCGATGATGGTGGCATGGCCGCACCGAACCCCGCCGCATCCGATACCGCTGTCCGGAACCTGCTGCGCACCTGCCCGCTGTGCGAGGCGGCCTGCGGCCTGGAGCTGACCGTCGACACTCACGACCGGGTGACCGGTGCGCGCGGTGACAAGCTGGATCCGTTCAGCAAAGGATTCCTCTGCCCCAAGGGGGCCGGTTTCGGGCAGCTGGACGGCGACCCCGATCGTCTCACCGAGCCGATGGTCCGGGACCGTGCCACCGGCTCGTGGCGGACCGTGGGCTGGGCGGAGGCATTCGACCTGGTCGCGGCGCGCATTCCGGCGATCCGGGCCGAATACGGCACGCAGGCGATAGCGCTGTACCTGGGCAACCCCAATGCGCATACCGTCGCCGGCACCCTGTACGCGCCGGCGCTCATTCGGGCACTGGGCACGAAGAACGTGTTCTCCGCCAGCACCGCCGACCAGATGCCCAAGCAGGTGGCCTGCGGGCTGATGTTCGGGGATCCGCTCGCTGTCCCGGTTCCGGACCTGGACCGTACCGATTACGTGCTGATGCTGGGCGCCAACCCCCTGGAGTCGAACGGTTCGCTGTGCACCGCGCCGGACTTCCCGGGCCGGTTGCAGGCACTGCGGGCGCGCGGTGGTCGCCTGGTGGTGGTGGATCCGCGCCGGACCCGCACGGCCGCCCGCGCCGACGAGCACCTCTTCGTGCGGCCGGGCACCGACGCGTATCTGCTGTTCGGAATCGTGCACACGCTCTTCGCCGAGGGGCTGACCGAGGTCGGGGTCGAGGTCACGGGTTTGGACGAAGTGCGGGCCGCGGCAGCGGAATTCGATTCGGAGACCGTGGCCGCGCGCACCGGGGTGCCCGCCGCGACCGTACGCAGGCTCGCGCGTGAACTCGCGGCCGCGCCGACCGCGGTGGTGTACGCCCGGATCGGCACCTGCACCGCTGAATTCGGCACGGTGACCCAGTGGCTGGTGGACGTGATCAACGTGCTCACCGGCAATCTCGACAGACCGGGCGGCGCCATGTTCGCGACGGCGGCGGTCCGCGGAATCGTGCGCACCAAACCCTTCCGTCCGGGCCGCTGGCGCAGCCGCGTCCGCGACCTGCCGGAGTCGATGGGCGAACTGCCGGTGGCCACCCTCGTCGACGAGATCACCACGCCCGGTGACGGGCAGGTGCGGGCCCTGATCACCGCGGCCGGTAATCCGGTGCTGTCGGCGCCCAGCGGCGCCCGGCTCGACGGCGCGCTGGCCGGGTTGGACTTCATGGTGAGCCTGGACTGCTATCTCAACGAGACCACCCGGCATGCCGATGTGATCCTGCCGCCGCCGCGCCCGGTGCAGTCTCCGCACTACGACTTCGCCCTCTTGCAGTTCGCGGTCCGCAACTACGCCCGGTTCTCGCCGCCGCTGGTGCCGCTGGGGGGCCGGCCGTCGGAGGCCGAGGTCTATGTCCGGCTGGCGGCGGCGGTGAGCGGGCAACCGCACAACCCGGCCACGGCCTACGATCCGCTGGCCGCGTTCGACGAGCTCGTCATCGGTACGACGCTGCGACAGGCCGGTTTCGACCAGCGACGGCACGAACTCGCGGGCAGGACCAGTACCGAACAGCGGCTGGACCTCATGCTGCGGCTGGGACCCTACGGCGAATGGAACGGTGGGAACCTGAGCCTGCGAACCCTTCTGGACAACCCGCACGGTCTCGACCTGGGTCCGCTGCGTCCTCGACTGTCCGAAATTCTGCGTACCGCCTCGGGGGTCGTGGAGCTGGCACCGGCGGCGCTCCTGGCCGATCTCGGCCGCCTGCGTGCCCGGTCCGCGGCCGCACCGGCGGACATGGTGCTCATCGGCCGCCGGCACCTGCGGTCCAACAACAGCTGGATGCACAATGTGCCCAGGTTGGTGGGCGGGACGAATCGCTGCACCCTGCAGATCCATCCCGACGATATCGCCCGGCTCGGACTCGGTGAGCGGGCACTGGTGAAATCCGCGGCCGGGTCGGTGACGGTGCCGGTGGAGCCGACCGATTCGATCATGCCGGGAGTGGTGAGTCTGCCGCACGGCTGGGGGCACGCGACCAGTTCACAGCAGGTGGCGCGACAGCACGCCGGTGTCAACGCCAATGTGCTGACCGATAATTCGGTGCTGGACGTCCCCTCCGGTAACGCCGTGTTCAACGGAGTCCCGGTGTCGGTGACGCCCGCCTGAGCCGTACCGCCGCGGTCGTGGATCGGTAGACCGGCCACTACAGGAAACTCTCACCCTGTTTCATCGATCGGATCTCGTTGATCCGCGCCGGTATACGAGACGAATTGATAGCCTAGTGCTGGATTCACTATCACTGCGGATTTCGGTTCGCCGATACGGTCCCCTCGATGACGCGGGGCCGCTCGCTAGGAGTCGCCATGTCCCACGCTCACGTTGCCCCCGGCCGGTGGACCGGTCGCGGCCGTCGCGGATCGCCTCGCCTCCAGCACCCGCACGTTCGGCAGGCCGGGCACCGGAGAGCGTCACCGCCACCTGTGCCCTGCTCTGCACCGCATCGCGCCCTGGAGCGTCACAGGCGAGCGGTCCGGGTGCGTCAGGAACGGGGGAGACCGCACCCGCCCCGGGACTCCCGCCCCGCCGAACGTCGCATTCACCACCCAGGAGACAGAATGACCACCGCATCCGCGTCCGATACCCCGCGTACCGGCGGCCGACCGGCCGCCGAGGATCATCCCATCGAGTTGGTTCCGCTGGACTCGCTGACCGCCGAGATGGTCGGGCACTGGACGTATCTCGTGATGGAGGGCGCTGCCTTCGCGATGCAGGGGCTGCACCCGGTGATCCGAGAGGTCACCGACAAGTACTCGGTCGCCAAGACCGATCCGGTCGGTCGCGCCATCCGCTCGGTCGACTCCGTGCTGCGCTGGACATACGGTGGGATCGAGGCCGTGCAGGACGGCCGGCGGCTCCGGTCGCTACACGCGCCGCTGCGTATGAAGGGTAGCGAGGGCAAACAGCTCAGTGCCCTGCACCCGGGCGCCTACCAGTGGGTGATCGCCACCGCCTACGTGACCACCGCGAAGGCCGGACCGCTGCTGATGGGCCGGGAGTTCACCGACGACGAACTCGAGCAGTTGCTGCGCGACAACATCCGGATAGCCCGCATCCTGCAGGTCCCGATGAAGGGGTATCCGCAGACCCGCGCCGAGTTCGACGAGTATTACGAACACATCGTGACCGAGGTGCTCTCCGCCGACGAGGAGGTGCGCGAACAGTACCGGCAGTTGCGGACCGGTGATCTGGATCAGTTCCGGGCCCTGGGTTTTCCCGCGGGCGGTATCGCGCGACTGCTCGGGTATCCGATGATCCGATTCAACTACCTGTCCATCGTCGGGCTGCTCGATCCGCGCCTGCGCACCATGATCGGCGCCGAGTGGACCGACGCGGACCAGCGCGCGCTGAAGCGCGCCTACGCGGTGATCCGGTTCGCCTATCGGGTGCTCCCGGACCGGCTGACCTACTTCCCCATCGCTTACCACGCCCGGAAACACCATCAGCAGATCCAGAAGATGAAGCAGCGGGAGCTGAAATCGGCCGCGTACGCCGTGCGCCCGCGGCAGGAGACCTCGCGCGAGCCGATCACGATCGTGCCCGGCGGCTGATCCGCACCGCCGGTGCCGCGCGGCACCGGCGCTCGATCAGTCGCTGCCGGGATGGGGATACATCAGCGGCGCGAGATAGCGGCGCGCGAAGGCCCGGGCCGCTTCGGTGTCCCCGAGCGGTAGCACCCCGCGCGGGTTGGAGATGAACGAGACGGTGAGCCGGACGAACAGTTCGGCGACCACCTCCCGGTCGAAACTGCCGAGTTCGCCGCGTTCCTGCCAGTAGGTGAGGAACTGCGCGACCAGCCCGCGCCCCTGTTCGATGACGTCGTCGTCGGTGAGGAAATCGGTGAGCTGGCCCGCAGCACCGGACATGCGCAGACTGCGGGTCAGCAGTTCGGGCTCGGTGGCCTCGCCGACGAACGCGGCGAACATCTCCGCCAGCGCGCCGACCGGGCCCGCGGATCGGTGCATGGCGTCGGCGACGATCGTCGCCAGCCGCTGCGATTCGGCCATGAGCGCGTACCGCACGATCGTGGACTTCGTGCCGAAACGACGATAGACAGTGGCCACGCCGACGCCCGCTACTTCGGCGATCCGCACCATGGTCGTCTCCTCGAACCCGTGTGCGGCGAAACATTCGCGCGCGGCGTCGACGATCATGCGGGACTTGGTATCCAACTGCTGCAGCTCCGTCCACTGCGCAGCCGTCGTTTCCATTCCGATCAGCCTACCGCCTTGCCATCGCACCCGGTGTGGACGCTGGATCCGCGCCCTGAACCATGGTTTCCGCGCCGACCGAATGATAGAATGATGGCGTTTGAACTATCATTCTGTTCTTCTTCCCGCCCGAGGTGACGAGATGGCGACCCACGCAACGGAGCGCACCGCCGAACAGTCGACCGACCCCCGCGTCCGGCCCGAGGTCCTGCGCGAATTCCGCAAACATTCCGGCAGCGTTCTGGCGGGCGCTTTCGCCGGCGCCGCGTTCGATCAGGTGGCCCTGGTCCCGGTGGCCGCGGCGGTGGACCGGACCGGCCGGTTCGAAGAGAACTTCGCCGATCGCGGTGTCCGCAGCGGTGTTTCGGCGATGATCGCGCTGTGGGGCGATTCCGACGACCGTCGCGCCGAAGCCGAATGGCTCAAACTCCGGCACCGCGACGTTCGCGGATCCGGCAGCGCGGCGTTCGGTGAGGTCGCATACAGCGCACTGAATCCGTTCACCTGGAAATGGATCGCGGTGAGCGGCATCTTCGTCGTACTGAACACCTTCACGTACTGCACCGGGACCCCGCTGCGGCCGGCAGAAGAGGAGGCGGCCTATCAGCAGTTGCGGGCCGCCTTCGCCGATCTCGAACTGCCCAGCGCCGCCGGGAAACTCCCGGCCGATCTCGCCGAGGCGCGCACCTACTACGACCAGATGGCGACCCAGGAACTGGCCGAGAACCCGTTTCTCGTCCAGAAATTCGCCGACCTGACGAAACTGCCGCTGCCGACCCTCGGCCTGCCGCCGCTGGCCCGCCGGGCCCTGACCCCGATGTGGCCGGTGCTGCGACCGGTGGCCGGGCACGTGATCCAGGTGTGCTCGTCCAAGGCCATGCATCCGGCCGTGCAGCAGCTCACCGGTTTCGAGCTCACACCGCGCCACGACAGGGAATTCGCGCTCTACATGTGGCTGTTGCGGCTCGCCTGGCGAGTACTGCCCGATCGGTTGCTCATGCAACCTCTGGCCTACAACCGCTTCCGATACGAGAAGCTCGTGGCCGCTTACCGCAGCTACGGTCTCGAATCCTTCGCGGTACCCGCCGACCGGCGCTGAGCGCTTCCCGATGCCCCGGTTCGTCTGGCGCGACCCCGACGTACCGGTGGACGGCCCGACCGGGACTGTCTCAGCGCTGCCCGGCCCGCAGGAAGCGTCCGGTGCGTATGCTGCCCAGGGCCGGGTCCGCGGCGCCGTGACCGAACACGTACCGCCCGCCGACATACACCGCCGCGACGGCGGCGTCGTTGCGGTTCACCATCCGTTCCAGTCCGCCGTACTGGGCCACCGGGCTCTCGGCGTAGGCGTCGAGTGAATCGTCGAGGCCCGCCGGGTCGACGACCACCAGGTCGGCGCGGTCGCCCTCGCGCAGGTGGCCGGCGTCGATGTCGTACCAGTCGGCGAGTTCGCCGGTGAGCCGGTGCACCGCGCGCTCCAGCGGAATCACCGGAGCGCCTTCCTGCTCGGCCCGGTACATCCGGCGCAGGAAGCGGAGCCCGAAATTGTAGAAGGCCATATTCCGCAGATGGGCGCCCGCGTCGGAGAAGCCCAGCTGGATGCCGGGATCGGCGGCGAAACGGTCCAGGATCTCCGGCCGATGGTTGGAAATGGTAGTGCGCCAGCGCAGTTTGGTGCCGTGTTCGAGTACCAAGTCGAGGAAGGCGTCCACCGGGTGCAGACCGCCCCGGTCCACGCCGGCCTGCCCGAATGTCTTACCGACGACCGTCTCGTCCGGGCAGCTCACGATCTCGGCGTCGAAGAAGTCGCGGTGCCAGACCCGTAGTCCGAATTTCGCGTCGTAGTCCTTGCGGAAGCGGCGGCGGTAGTCCTCGTCGGCGAGCAGCGCGTCGCGCTCCACCCGGTCGGCCAGGTGCAGGGCCGCCGCCCCGGATCCGAACTCCTCGAAGATGCCGCCGATATCAAGGCCAACCCGTACGCTGTCGTGCTCATCGGCTCGCTGGCGCGGCTGGTGAACGCGTTCGGCGCGAATTCCGCTGGCAGCATCTGCCGGTCCCGTTCGAGGTGTACGCCGACGGTATCGATCTGGTACTGCTGTTCGACAAGGTCGACGGCGAGACCTGCCGTTCCCGCACCCTGCCGTCCATCTATGCGCGGGCGAAGGAGCGCCGCCGCCTCAACGCCATCCTGCGCCGGCGCGGCCGGGTGCTGCAGGGCGGGCCGGACATCACCTCGCCGCGCAGTCTCGGCGCGATGATCTTCAGCAGTCCGGGTATCGGGCGCCGCAAGCTCAAGACCAGCCTGCTGTCCGCGCCGCGTCGACCACGTCCGGACAGTCGGCCTCGTCGAGCGGTTCGGCGGAAACGGTCACGACCCGGTCGCCGCGTAGTCCGAGATGGCGAATCGCGGAGGCCGCACCGGTGCCGTCGAACCAGCGGCCACCCTTGATGATCGTGTCGTAGCTCACACCTCCTTGCAACTGGTCGAATGATCCGGAGTCAAGAGGCGGGTGGGTCGCCAGGCGGAGATCCGCCCGGCGATCGGGCGTTCAGCCGGCCGAAACCTCGGAACGGTCCTCGCTCCACAGCGTGTGGAACTTACCTTCGGCATCGACCCGCTCGTAGGTGTGCGCACCGAAGTAATCACGCTGGGCCTGGGTGAGCGCGGCGGGCAGTCGTTCGGCGCGCAGCGCGTCGTAGTAGGACAGCGAGGAGGCGAACGCCGGCACCGGGATCCCGAGCAGCGTGGCGGTGGAGACCACCCGCCGCCAGCTGTCGATCGCTGTCTCGATCGCGTTCCGGAAGTAGGGCGCGAGGATCAGGCTCGGCAATGCCGGATCGGTTTCGTAGGCCTCTTTGATGCGGTTCAGGAAGCGGGCGCGGATGATGCAGCCGCCACGCCAGATGGTGGCCAGATCACCCGGCGTGAGATTCCAGCCGTATTCGGCACTGCCGGCGGCGATCTGGTCGAACCCCTGGGCGTAGGCCACCACCTTGGACGCGTACAGGGCCTGCCGGATGTCCTCGGTGAACTGCGCGATATCGGTGGGTTTGGCGCCGAGTTCGCCGGCGGCGAGGCCCGTGGCCGCGGCGCGTTGCCCCCGGGCTCCCGACAGCGCCCGGGCGAACACGGCCTCGGCGATACCGGTCACCGGAACGCCGAGGTCGAGCGCGGACTTCACGGTCCAGCGGCCGGTGCCCTTCTGCTCGGCCGCGTCCACGATCACATCGACCAGCGGCTTGCCGGTTTTCGCGTCGACCTGGTTCAGTACTTCGGCGGTGATCTCCACCAGGTAGCTCTCCAGATCGCCGGAGTTCCACTGGGTGAAGATATCGGCGATCTGCTTCGGATCCAGGTCGAGCGCGGCCCGGAACAGGTGATACGCCTCGCCGATGAGCTGCATATCGGCGTATTCGATACCGTTGTGCACCATTTTCACGAAATGGCCGGACCCGTCCGGGCCGATATGGGTGCAGCACGGGGTGCCGTCCACCTGGGCGGCGATGGACTCCAGCAGCGGTCCCAGCGATTCGTAGGATTCCGCGGGTCCGCCCGGCATGATCGACGGGCCGTTGAGGGCACCTTCCTCGCCGCCGGAGATCCCGGCGCCGACGAAGTTGAGGCCGCGGGCCCGCAGTGCGGCCTCGCGCCGGATGGTGTCGGTGTAGAGGGCGTTGCCGCCGTCGATGATGATGTCGCCGGTTTCCATGGCGCCCGCGAGTTCTTCGATCACCGCGTCGGTGGCGTCGCCGGCCTTCACCATGATGAGCACCCGGCGGGGCTTCTCCAGCGCGGCGACGAACTCGGCGATGGTCTCGGTACGGACGAAATCACCGTCGTCGCCGTGCGCGGCGAGCAGCGCGTCGGTTTTGGCGACACTGCGATTGTGCAATGCCACGGTGTAGCCGTGCTTGGCGAAGTTGCGGGCGATATTGCTGCCCATCACCGCCAGGCCGGTGACCCCGATCTGTGCACGCGCTGCGGAGGAAGCCATGAACCAGCTCTTTCGTTCGACTGTTCCAACATTTCGGCGGGTCCACCGGGCCGCGATGATCGTGGAGACCGGCCGCGCGCCCGGCGTATGCCCTGTCTTCTTTCTACCGGGTGGCCCGGCCGGGCCGTGCGCGGACCCGCCGACAACCGATCCGTGCGGCCGGGCCGGGACCGATGTCGGCGGGGTGGCCGTACCGGCGCGTCCCGGCCACGCGGCCCGGCGCGCTCGTATCGAGCGGCACCCGAGGTAGCCGGACCGAGCAGCGGTTTTCCGTAGCGGGCCACGAGACATACCGGCGCACAACGGTTGAACTCTGGAATTCCGGCGGCGATTCGGCGCGGGAATGGGTACACCGGAGGGGTGCGGTACAAATTCTTGCTCACGATGTCGACCGCGGTACTGACTGTCGCGGCGTCCCTGTTCACCGTCCAGCCCGCCGCGGCCGCTCCGGGGCCGCGGGTCGACGCGGAGAAGCCGATCGACGGTCGCGCGATCCTGCTCGACGTGTACTCACCCGCCATGGACACCGTGGTGACCAACCGGGTCATTCCCGCGCCGGGTGGGGGGCCGGCGCCCACGGTGTACCTGCTGACCGGTATCGGCGGCGGTGCCGACGGCATCTCCTGGTGGGACGATACCGATGTCCGGCAGTTCTTCGGAGACAAGAACGTGAACGTGGTGATGCCGATCGGCGGCGCCTACTCGATGTACACCGACTGGCACACCGACGATCCCGTGGTCGGACGCGCCCGCTGGCAGACCTACCTCACCCGCGAGCTGCCCTCGGTCGTGGACGCCCGGTTCGGCACCACCGGTCGGAATGCGATCGCCGGGGTGTCGATGAGCGGTGGTTCGGCCGTGGACCTCGCCATCCAGGCGCCGGAGCGCTACCAGGCGGTCGCCTCCTACAGCGGGTGCCCGTGGTCCGCCGACGCCGCGGGTATCGCGATGGTCAGTGCGCAGGTGGTGCGGGGCGGCGCGAATCCGGGCAATATGTGGGGTGCGCCGGGGGCGGCGGGCTGGCAGGTCCACGACGCGTTCGCGCAGGCTGCCCGGCTGGCCGGAAAGACCGTGTATCTGTCCGCCGCGTCGGGGATGCCCGGCGAGATCGACCGGGGCTGGGGATTCCCCCCGGTCGAAGCCATTGCCGCCGCCTGCACCTCGGCCTTCGCCGCCCGCTTGGGCCGACTCGGGATCGGGGCGGTGCACATCGACCGCCCGGCGGGCGCCCATACCTGGGGCCAGTTCGAATACGACCTGCACGATTCGTGGCCGCACCTGGCGCGGGCCATCGGCGCCTGACCACCGCCCGTCCGCGCTGACGGTCGGTTGCCGCGGCGGGTGGGCGACTGCGAGGGCCGGAAAATCGCCGACGGCCCGCTCGGCCGAGTGTTCCGGGCCGGACGGCATGCCGAGGTGATCGGTCGCCTGTCCGGCTGCAAGACTGACCGTGCATCGCACGATGCGGCGCAGCACCGGTGGGCGATCCGGTGAGAGGAGCATCATACGGAAATTCGGTACGGCCGCGGTCACCGCGCTGCTCGCGGCCGCCATATCCGGGCTGTCCGGTGGGCATGCGGTGGCGGCACCGGGCGCCGGCGTCGTCGAATCCGTCGAACCGCTGGCCGCGCAGGCCGTGCTGCCCGGCTCGGTGGACTCCCAGCGCATGCTCTACACGACCACCACGGTCGGTGGCGCGCCGACGGTGGCCAGTGCCGCCGTGTACTTCCCGGTCGGCGCGCCCCCGGCCGGTGGATGGCCGGTCATCGCCTGGGCGCACGGCACCGTCGGGCTCGGTGACTCCTGCGCATACAGTGTGGCCGGCCCGGGTGCCGTGGAGCGGGACTGGGCATACCTGGGCCGATGGCTCGAAGAGGGCTACGCCATCGTCGCCGCCGACTACGCCGGGCTGGGCACGCCCGGTGAGCATCCGTATCTGAACGGGATGGTCGAGGCGCACAATGTCGTCGACGCGGTACGGGCCGCGGCGGGGCACTATTCCGCGGTATCGAACAAATGGGTCGTGGTAGGGCAGTCGCAGGGCGGGGGAGCGGCGGTCACCACCGCCCGGTACGCCACCGAATTCGGCGGCCCGGAACTGGACTATCGGGGCGCGGTGGCCACCGGCGTCCCCGCCTATATCGAGAACATCCTCGCGCTCATGGGTCCGGGCGTGCCGCCGGTGGAACTGGGCGCGCACACCACCGGCTACGCGCTGTATCTGCTCAATGGTCTGCGCACCACCTATCCCGAGTTGGACATCGACTCCTTCCTCACCGATTCCGGCCGGTACTGGCTGGAACGCGCCCGCACCGAATGCCTGTCGCCCCTCGGGGACGAACTGGTGGCCCACGGTGTGGTGATCGGCGACCTGTTCACCCGGCCGTTGGCCGATATCCCGGATCTCCGTGGGTTGCTCACCCGCTACCTCGGCCTGCCCGAATCCGGCTACGGCGAACCGCTCTTCCTCGGGCAGGGGTTGCTCGACACCGATGTGATCACCCCGGAGACGCTGCGGTTCGCGGCCGTGCTCGCGGCGAACCGGCAGCCGGTCACACTGAAGGTGTACCCCACCGATCACGACGGCGCCGTGAACGATTCGCTACCCGATTCGGTGCCGTTCGTCCGCGGTCTCTTCGCCTGAGTTCCGGGCCGTCCGAGCCCACGGGCCCACCCCGCCGGTGAATCCGGCTGGCGGACATGGTCTTCCCCCCGTTTGACATCGTCGTCGCCGGGAATAGCGGGAGCATAGTGTTCCTCGACCCTTGGGAATTGCCATGATCATTGTTCTCGGGCTCGTGATCGCCGTCGCGGCGGTTGCCGCCGGTGTCGCCGGCGTCGCGGCCAATACCAGTGATGTCAATCGACTGACCAGCGACTTCTCGGTCTTCGATTACCACTTCGCCGGTACCACCGGCGAACTGTTCCTCATCGGCATCATCGTCGGTGCGGTCGGTGGCCTGGGGGTGGGCCTCGTCTCCGCCGGTGCGTGGCGCTCCACTCGCCGAAGCATGGAGACCCGCCGTGAACTGCGGCGGTCGCGTAAGGAGATCGCCGCGGCTCAGCGGGATCTCGCTAAGACCAAGGAGCCGGCGACGAAGCCCGCGCCCGCCCCTGCCGCGGCTCCGGCCTGGTCGATGAGCAAGTTGCTGCGCAAGCCGGGCAAGAGCGCGGCGACCGCGAAGTGATCCCCGGCCCTCGCCCGGACATCGGATAGAGAATCAGGAAGTCAGTGTCATGATCGTTCTCGGACTCGTTCTGCTCATCGTCGGTTACCTGCTCGGTATCGGCGTGCTCACCACCATCGGCCTCGTCCTGCTCGTGGTCGGCGCGGTACTGGCCATCGCCGGATCGGTGGGCCGGCCCGTCGGTGGCCGTCGGCATTATTACTGACCTCGTCCACCATCGACCTCGTGCACCGGCCGCGGCGGTGCGGACGATCCACACGGATCGTCCGCACCGCCGCGGCCCCGCGCCCCGGAATGCGGCGGTATCGACCGGTGCAGCCGTTCAGCGTACCGGCGTCTGTTCCCGCTGCGGGGGGCTCGCCGCCGCTCGGGCGCCAGCGCCGTGGGGGTTGGTCAGCGCCATGCTCACTCCGATGAGCAGCACCACGGTGACCACGCTGATGGCGCCGAGTAGCGGGCCCAGGACATCCAAGGGCTCGGCGCCTTCGGGCATCGCGGCGCCGGGCACCGCGTGCGCGTGCATGGCGGACATGCCCGTGTAGTGCATCGTCGCCACCGCCGCGGCCATGATGAACGCCGCGCCCAGAGTGGACG
This sequence comes from Nocardia sp. NPDC004568, assembly GCF_040609955.1. Lineage (NCBI taxonomy): Bacteria > Bacillati > Actinomycetota > Actinomycetes > Mycobacteriales > Nocardiaceae > Nocardia > Nocardia sp. NPDC004568. The sequence goes on along the minus strand of NZ_JBEXLL010000002.1, from coordinate 21,105 downwards.
GTATTCCCCACGAGCGCATGCTGAACCACAGGGTCGCGGTGGCCGCGACCGCGGCGATGACCAGTGACAGTGCCACGCGTGCGGGGTCGTACTCGATATGCGCGTCGGTGCGCATCGCGTACATACCGGTGTAGTGCATGGCCGAGATGCCGAGTCCGGTGACGACACCGCCGGTCAGCAGGGCCGGAAGGCCCGAGCCCGGTGTGGTCACCAGATACAGGCCCACGGCGACCACACCGATCGAGGTCGCCGCGCTCAGCAGGGTGAGCGGGACGTCGAATCGTATCTGTGCGCCGTCTATGGAAAACCCCAGCATCGCCACGAAATGCATGACCCAGATACCGGTTCCGCCGATGGTGATGGAGGCGAGGACGAGCCAGAACAGCCGGCGTCGTCCGTGACGTGCCTGCTTGGTGCACTGCAATCCGATCGCGCATCCGGTGGCCGAGAGGAAATACGCGAGGGCGGGCGTCAGCCAGCCGAACGCGAAGTGTTCGAGGTGAAGCATGTCCATCCAACGTTCCGCCGGGAAGCCCGGAGATTCTGTGTAGGGGTAAACAGTACGATGCCCACCTCGGCGGCGTGTGCTGATCATTTGCCTGAAACCTTGTGGCATCAATCACATTCGAAATCGGCGATGGGTTGATTCCGCAATATTGCATTGTCTATCTTGCGGATTCGCTCCCGCGGGTGTCGACGGCCGGGTGCACGCCCGCGTGCCGGAAAGGCCGAGACTGCCGCACTGTTGGAGCGTGCCCGCTGTGGATCCGAGCGAAACGTCCTTTCCGGAAAGCGTGCGGTTCTGATTCGTTGCCCGCCGTGACTTCGTCTTTCTCGATCGTGGATAACTGCTCTATAACTGGCGTATAACTTCTCGGCGGCAGTTACGTAGTCGGTGAAACGTTCTCGGGCCGTGGCCGGGGAGACAGGGGACATACCCCGTGGCCTGGATCCGGCCGCCGGGCGCGGCGGCCGGATCAGGGTCGGCGATCCCGGCCCAGCCCTTACCGCCGTGGTGGGCCCGCCCATTTGATCAGTTCCGACGCGGACGTGACCCGGGAGTCGAACACCGTCCACAGCGACCCGTCGGTCAGCCGCCGGAGGACGAACCGGTACTTGCCGTAGCACGCCCGCGAGGCTGTCGTCAGACGAGTCCTTCCCACCACCCGGTAGGGATGTCCGTCGATGTGCACTGTCGGGTTCATGATCTGATCTCCCCTTTCGCCGTTGTCGGTCATCGGCGGCCACTGTGGCAGGGGAGTGCTGAAGCCACGCTGAAGCGACCTGAAGAGGGCCTCAGGAAGCGGGCTGCCGAGGTCAGCGGTGTGCGCCCAGCCAGTCGCGATAGTGGGTGGGAGCCAGGTGCGCGTCGGGCCCGGCGAGGAGTTCGTCGCCGGTGATCGCGGCGAACATGCCGGCCGTCTCGTCGGTGACGACGACCCGGTCGTCGTGCCGGGCGAGCAGAGTCATTCGCCCGAGTTCGTCGAGGGGTAGGACATCGGGCCCGGCGACATTGCGGATACCCTGCAGCGGGGCGCCCAGCGCGACGCCGACCACCGCGTCGACCACGTCCGCGGCCGCCATCGGCTGCAACCGGGTCGCGGGCAGCCGGACGACGCTGTCGTCGGCGGACCAGGACATCACCGCGTCCATGAACTCGAAGAACTGGGTGGCGCGCACGATCGAATACGGTGTGGGGCCCTGCCGGAGCAATTGCTCCTGCAGGGCCTTGGCCCGGTAGTAGTCCACTTGCGGCACCCGGTCCACACCCACGATCGACAGCACCACCTGGTGCTTCACTCCGGCACGGTCGCCGGCGCCGAGCAGGTTGTCCATCGTGGTGCGGAAGAAATCCACTGCGGCATCGTCGAAGGTCGGGGAGTTGGCCAGGCCGACCACCACGTCGGCACCCGCCACCGCCTGGTCCAGGCCTTCGCCGCTGACCAAGTCCACGCCGGTGGACGGTGCGGCGGGAACGGCGTCGTGGCCGGCCGCCCGGAGCTTGCGGACGACCTGCGAGCCGATCCGACCGGTACCGCCGATGACTGTCAGCTTCATGTTGCCCACCTTTCACCGCCTGCCGCCGGGCAGGCCGGGTTCGGAGAGGTCGATGTGCACTGAAACTTCGAGAGGCGCTCTACTGCGGCGGTCCGCGACCGGCCGGGAGACGGTCGGTGGCGTGAACCGGGTGATCACTGTGCTGCCGTTCCAGGATCGCATCGGTGATCCCGGCGGCCCCGGCCCGGCCGCCGGAATAGATGAATTCGAGACCTGCGCGCCGCCCGGATCAGGTGGTGAGCCGCGCGTCCGGCATCAGGCGGGTGGTCGACAGATCCCGATGGGCGATGCCGGGACCGTGCTCGTGCACCGGGCGCACCGCCTCGATAATGTTGACGCAGGTCAGGTGGTCGGCCGGGTGCAGCCCGTCGGTGAAGCGGAAGCGGACGTTGGCGGTCCCCCGCGCCGTATCGGTGGTGGTGATCAGCTGATACCGCAGTGGCGCCCGATCCTCGGTGGTGGTCGTCCAGATGGAGCGGTAACTCGATCCGGGACCCAGCTCGCGGTCGACGACGACCTTCTGGACGGCCCCGGACGCGTCGGTCATCACCTCGACGGTGCTGCTGGGGGTCGCGGCCGTGCCGGCGGCGCTGTGGAACACCGCGTCGTCGAGAACGCGCAGACCCGCTGTGTAGTAGCCCTCGACCGCGGCGGCGCCGGCGATGGCGGTCTCGGGCCCGATGTTCCCGATCCCGATATCGCGCCGGTCACCCCACGGGTAGACCCCGGTTTCGGGGAAATCGAGTTCCTCGACCAGCTCCACTCGCCGGATCCCCCGGGTAACCTCGGTCAGCGATCGGATGAGCCGGGCGGGGATAGTGGCCTGGAATGCCCCGGTGGCGTGAAAAGTGGACTGTCCGGTGCGGCAGGCATCCAGCAGTGCGGCGGGCGGAAGGTGGCCGTCCAGCGGTGCCGTGGAGATCACGTCGTAGCCGTCGCTCAGCAGCTCCGGTAGCACCCTGCTCGGTGTGTCCGCGGCGATCTCGGCGAACGTCGGCACGTAGACGACGCACGCCGTGCCCTCCGGGGGCGGCTGCGCGGTCTCGGTGCGCGCGGATACCTCGAGCTGCGGCCGCGCGCGAATCCGGTCGGCGATCCGGTCGGCGAAGGGGCCGGCGCCGAGCACCGCGACCGCGAGCGTGGGTGAACTCATGACGACTCCAGAAGGTAGTGCGGACGTAGGTCCGGCATGACCACACCGGGTGGTGGGGCACACAACTCGGCAACCACGCCCAGCATTGCGGCGACCGAGATATCGGTAACAGCGAACCAATCTCGGCTATAGCCTTCGCCGTCCATTTCGTTACGCGTCCCGGCGACACCCGGCGTGCCGTCGAGGCCGATCACACGGGCGTCGGCCGGGCTGCTCGGATTATCCTGTCCCAGAGGGGCATTGCCGACCCCGATCGGCCGGCACATCTCGTCGGTCCCGAACAGATCGTCGCCGATGAATCCCCGGCTGGTCATCGTGAGCGCGCCGACCGTGCCGGGTTCGACGACGGTGCCGCCGGCCCGCACCCGGACGCGCGCCGGAACCGGGGAGAGGTGGCGAACGACGCGGACCGCGTCCGAGGCGTTGCGGGTGACCTTCCTATCCGCCACCGTCCGCGGCACCGAGAGCGGGGACCGCGTGGGCGACAACCAGGTCGCCATGGACGGATCGCGGTACTGGGCCGCCGACATCACCTTCTTGTGCGCACTGAACACCTGGGCTCCGACGACCTCGAAGTCGGACGATTCGAGGGAGCTGAGCAGGGCGCGCCCGCCCATGTCGCCGGGGCCCCGGAGGATCAGCCGATACGGACCGGTCACAACCGTCTCCTTGCCGCCGTTCGCGGACTTTCTAACACACGGTCGGCGGTGACACGCGAGTTCTGTGCGGCACAGGCGCGGTAATACCGAAACGGTCCACGGTACGAACGGATTCCGCGCGATGTGGACACCGGATGTGACCTGTCGTTCACCATGTGCGGGACGGCCGCCACGCGGTGGGCACGCGGTCAGAGCGGGTCCGCGGTGGTGTGTGTTCCGGCGCGGAAGGCCGCGAAGGAAGCGTCGAGTTCGCCGGTAGCGGTGCACATCACCTGGGTGCGGTTCTCCAGGTCGAGCGCGTGCCGCAGACTCGGCGCGTCCACGGTCTGCCACATCGTCTCTTTCGTCATCCACACCGCGAGCGGGGAATTGCGGGCGATCTCCTCGGCTTTGGCGACGGCGCGCGCGAGTAGTTCGCCGGAGTCGACGACCTCGAGCACCAGTCCGATCCGCTCGGCCTCCGCGGCGTCGAAAACACGGCCGGTGAGCAGCAGTTCGGCCGAGCGGGCGGCGCCGACGAGCCGGGGCAGGTGGTAACTGGTGCCCATATCGCATGCCGAGATCCCGTGCCGGATGAATACCGCGCCGAAGCCGGCGCCACGGGCGGCGTAGCGAATATCGCAGGCCAGCGCCAGCGCGAACCCGCCGCCGACAGCCGCCCCGTCGACGGCGGCGATCACCGGCTGGCGCAGCCGGTGGATCTTCTCGAACGCCGAAGCCATCAGTTCCTGCGCGGCGTAGGTCCGGGCGATCGGGGAGTGGACCGCGCCCAGCAGCGCCGCGGCCGGGGCGGCCCCGGTCGCGGTGAAGTCCGCCGGCTGTGCTTTCAGGTCGGCGCCTGCGCAGAACGCGCCACCGGCCCCGGTGACCACGAGTGCGCGGACCGCCGGGTCGCCGTTGATCTCGTCGAGCACGGTGTGCAGTTCGGCGACGGTCTGATTGTCGAGCGCATTGCGCCGGTGCGGGCGGTCGATCGTCAGCACGACGACCCCGGAGGGCAGGTATTCGGTGGTCAGCGCGGACACGGAAACTCCTTCGGCTCGGGATTCAGCGGGCGACGGTACCGCCGTCGACCAGGAAGGTCTGACCGGTGACGAAACTGCCCGCGTCCGAACACAGCAGCAGTGCGGTGCCGACCATCTCGTCGGGTACGGCGATCCGGCCCAGCAGCGTGGCCCCGGCCATGGCCGCGACGAATTCCGGTGGGTTCTTGCGGACCATATCGGTGTCGACGGCGCCGGGGGCCATGGCGTTCACCCGGATCCCGTCGGCGGCGAATTCGGCGGCCATGGAGCGGGTGAACGACAGCAGGGCCGCCTTGCCCGCCGCGTACATCGACAGGGCGGGTGCGAACTGCAGGGCCGCGACCGAGCCGAGATTCAACACCGCCGCGTGGTCGCTGGCCCGCAGATACGGCAGGGCCGCCTGGACCAGGAACAGTGGTCCCTGCACATTGACGCCGAAGGACTTCTCGACCGCCGCGGGTTCCATGGTCGCCAACGGCTGGGCGAGGGCGTTGGCCGCGTTGTTGACGACGATATCGATGCCGCCGAAAGTGTCGGCGGCGGTCCGCACCAGCTCGCGCAGGGCTTCCACGTCCCCCAGGTGGGTGGGTACGCCGATCGCTTCCGCGCCGAGTTCCCTCAGCCGTGCCGCTGCCTGCTCGCACGCGTCCGGCTTACGGCTGGCCACCACGAGACGGGCGCCCGCGCAGGCGAATCCTTCGGCGATGGCGAGCCCGATACCCCGGGTGCCCCCGGTGACGATCGCGGTCCGCCCGCTCAGGTCGAACAACTTCTGAAAGGAGTTGCTGTCCACTGGGTCAACCTTTCGCTCGGCGGGCGGTGACCCGCTCGGCCATAGGGTGCGCTACGGCCGCAGGCATTTGTATCAGTACTCGGATCGCCCCCGGGCGAGTGGTCCCGGTCGGCGCGACCGCGCGACGTCCGGGTGCCGCCGCGGTCCCGCGGTGCCGTCTCCGGTTCACCACACGAGCCGCGCGAGATCGCGGCGGGAATACGCACGGACCGCGTCCGGATCCGAGATGCCCAGCTGCCCTTCGGGATCGAGCAGCAACGACACTGTGAGGCGGACCGGAAGTTCGGAGACCGCCCGGAGGTCCGCCTCCGGCATCGTCATACCGCTCCGGCGCGGCGTTCCCGCGACCCGGACACCCGCCTCCGCGATGGGCAGCCCGCGCGGCCGTCCGGTGGGCCCCATGAGCAGCTCCGGTTCGCCGGTCACGATGCGCCGGGCCGGCGGTGAGTGTTCCAGGAGCTCGAACAACGCGTCCCTGGTCGGGAATCGCCGCTAGAGCGTCCGGCGGCCGATCCCGGCGCGCAGAGCGATATCGTCCATGGTGGCGCGCCGGACTCCGTACTGCTCGAACTCCGATCGGGCGGCGGCCAGGATCCGCTGGACCTGGGGATCGGTCCGGCTCTCGACGGACCCGGGGAAGTCCCGCACCCGTCGGCCCCGGTCGTGCGGATCCTCGCTGTAGACGGTCTGCAACCCGCCAATTTCTCCGGTCGGCGATCTTCTCCGCCTCGTCGAGATCGCAGGAGCTCAGTCCGCGCGGGAGAACACCGCGACCAGGAACTCCGAGGAGTCGGTGAAGGGCCGCAGATCCCAGGTCGACAGCAAGAGATCCGCGGTGAGGCCCTGCGCGGCGGCATCGGCGCGGAATTCCGCGAAGTCGTAGCCGCGGTCGGCGCCGAAACCGGTGACCACACGGCCCCGCGGTGCGAGGTGCCGGGCGAAACCGGCCAGCACCGCCGGCCGGGTCGACGGCGCCAGGAAGGTCATCACATTGCCCGCGCAGACGATCACATCGAAATCGGCGGCGACACCCCGGGCCGGTAGGTCCAGTTCGGCGAGATCGCCGACCAGCCAGGTGGGGCCGGGGTAGTCCGCCTCGGCGGCCGCGATCAGCACCGGATCGATATCGAGGCCGACCACGGTGTGCCCGGCATTGTGCAGATGGCCGCCCAGGCGGCCCGGTCCGCAGCCCGCGTCGAGTACTCGTCCGCCTCGGCCCAGCATCGCGTCGATCAGCCGCGCCTCGCCGAATATGTCGTGGCCTTCCGCCACGAGCGTCCGGAACCGCCGCACATACCACTCGGAATGTGCGGGGTCGGCCGCGGTGAGTTCCTCCCAGCGGCTCGGCGTGCGGTCCGGCGGGGTGTTGGCGCTCATCCGGTTCCTCTCGCGTCGGCGCGCCGCCCGGTGCGGGGCGCCTGTCGGAACCCTACGGGCCCAGTCGGTTCTCGTAGACCGCCGCGAGGTCGCGCAGGGCGGCGGACCCGTCCCCGGTGAAGCTGGAGCCGTGCATCACCGCCAGTGTGGTCGGTCGCAACTCGGCGAGCCGGCGCAGTGTCGCGGGTACCGCCGGGCCCAGCGACGTGGCATGGAAGACGTCCTCGGCCACCTCGGCCGGTCCCACCAGATCGGCGCCGGTGAGGGCCGGTCCGTCGCCGAGTTGAGTCATCAGGTCACCGCAGAACAACACGCCGGTGGACTTCTCGTAGAGCACCCGCGCCTCCCAGTTGTGCGGCGCGTGCGGTGTATCGAAGTGCTGGATCCGGCGGTCACCGAGATCGATGATCTCGCCGTCGGTCAGGCGGCGCGGCCGCCGATCGGCCAGATCGTCCAGCGATACCTGGCATCCCACGACACCGTGGGCCACCTGGGCATACGGTGCCGCGTCCAGGAACAGGTTCATCGCCCCGCTCTCGTCGGCCTCCACATGGCCGAAAGTGATCCAGCGGAGTTCCGCCACGGGTCGGATTCGCGCGATCGCCGCCGACACCGCAGGGAACAGCGCCCGCATCCCGGTGTGGAACAGCAGGGGTTCCGCGGCATCGACGAAGAATTGATTGAACGTGAAACCGGTGGGGCCTACCTCGGGAACGAAAGTGGAGAAGCGGTAGACGCCGTCGGCGATCTCGTCTGTTCGGATATCCATCACAGCAGTCCTGGTAGCGCCAACCCCCGCCGAGTATCGGACAGAACGCGTATTCGAGCAGCGGGTCCCAGTGTATCTCCGCTGGTCGGCGCCGAACAGAGCGGTGATATCCGGTCGATGCCGGGCAGGGGCGCGCGTGGCCCCACGCCGAGGTGAGGCCACGCATGCCGGTACCCGGACGCGGTGCTGTTACACCTCGGCGACGCAGGTGACGAGCTGGCGCTCGTCGTAGGTGTAGTAGCTGGTGGCCTCGGCGGGGCACCCGGATTCGTCGGTGGTACCGGTGAGGATCTTCAGCACATGCACGGTATCGGGCTTACCCGGCGTGCACGGGCTGTGGGTCGGGCTGTCGCTTCCCGACGGCACCGTCATGCACTGACCTTCGACCCAGTCGATGTCCAGGCACAGCGCGCCCTGTTCCTGGCCGGCCAGGGTCACGTAGTAGGTCTGGTCGACATCGGAGGCGCAGCCGTCCTGGGTGGGGGCCTTGGCGACCACCTTGTAGTTCGAATTCTCCGAACCGCACTCGGCGTGGTCGATCTCCGCGTCCATCATCGTCCCCGACAACGTGACACAGTCACCGATGGCGGCGTCGAAATCGACATCCCCGCCCTCGTCGGACCCGTTCTGTCCGGGCACGGTGGATACCGCGCTCGCCGACGAACTCTGCCCCGAGTCGTTCCCGCTGGTACACGCCGACAGGGTCAGCACCGCACAGCCGAGTACAACGAGGCCGGCCAGCACCCCGGGAATCCGGAACAGGGGCGAACGTCTGGACATATGAACTCCTCCATGAAAATACGTGAGTGAATGATGTTCGGGCAGTGCATGATTCGAGGCATGAACCTGGGAATGCGGCGCAGGCGGGAACGAAGCCGGGCAGGCTTCGGCCCGCTGACCGCCGCCGGAAGTGCCGGCCGCGCAGGAATTGCCCGGGCATCGCGATCCGCCCCCGCGACCTGTGACGGTCCACGGGGGCCTGTTACTCAAGTGACGTACCGCCGGATGACCGTGGTACGGGCGAGGCCCGGCCGGTGCGGCCGAATATGGCGACGACGAGATCGACCGTGACGGTGCCCCGTTGTCCCGGTGGACCGGCCACGTGCGAATGCTCGTGTGAGCTTATCGGTCGACCCCCCGACCCGCGGTGATCGCGGGGACGGTTGCCCATGCCCCGAATCCCCGCCGCGCCCGTGACCTACGGCCGTAGCTTCCCACGTCGGTACCTACTCCTCCTCGCTGGTGCCCGGCGCAGATCTTAACCGCTCGCGCCGACAAAGTGGATCCTTCGGGCAGGTTTGCCCGTCCGTGGCCGGAGGGAGGAAGGCCGGTCGACGGGTCGATCCGGCGGCGGCCGGGATCCGTGCTGCCAGAGCGCGGATCATCTCCGTCGCGACGACCGCGTGCCCGCTGGTCGTGAAGTGGATGAGGTCCGCGCTCATGAGATCCGGGCGCAGCCGCAGCGGATGGTCCCAGAACTCGACCAGCACCGCGTCGTACCGGCCGGCCACGTCACGGACGATCTCGTTGAGCTCGGCCATCCGCGGCCGCATCGGCCGCATCGGCGCCATCCGCTCGGTCTCCCAGACATCGGCCACGGTGAACGCGCACAGCTGGGCGCCGGTGGCGGCCAGCGCGGAGAACGCGGTCTCGAGATTCGCGCGCAATCGATCGATATCACCGCCGGGATGGAACAGATCGTTGCCGCCGCACGATATGTGCACGAGGTCGGGCCGGAATTCCAGTACCGAGGCCAGTTGTTCGGCGAGCATCTGATCCGAGGTCGCGCCGATTCGCCCGGTGTTCAGGTATCTCACCTCCGGGTTCACGGAGGTGAGAACCTCCGCGACCCGGTCGGCCCAGCCGATCTCGCGGTAGCCCGCGGACGCGTCGCCCACCCCTCGGGCGATGGAATCGCCGAGCACGGCGTAGCGCTGCCAGGGCGCATCGCGTAAGAGGGCGCGGGCGCGGCCGGTGGAGATCAGCATCGGGTCGTCGGATTCGGTACGGCCGTGGTGGTGTGTCATATCGACTTCTCTCGGGACGGAACGGCGATCAGGCCCGCCGATACGGCCGCGAAGCCCGCGCACACCAGGAACAAGGTGTGGAACCCGGTGAGGGGGTCGCCGGGGTGGGCGGCGAGCACCGCCGCCAGGACCGCGATACCGAGCGCGCCGCCGAGCTGGCGCGCGGTCAGATTCATCCCGGTACCGGCCGCGAAACGGTGCGGCGGCAGCGCGTTCGCCGCGGTGGCGCCCAGTACGGTCACCACGATTCCGACGCCCCCGCCGCCGAGTATTCCGGCCGGAATCCAGGCCGACCAGAACGCGGGAGTGGGGCCGAACATGTCGGTGCTCATCCAGGCGAGCGTGGCGAGGAACATCAGCACCCCGAAGACCCCGGTCCAGCGCCGGGGGCCGGCTGCGGTCACGCGGCCGGTGAGTGTCGCGCTCACCATCGAGGCCACCGCGCCCACGCTCAGCGCCGCGGCCGAACCCAGGACGGAGTATTCCCACATCGCGTCGAGGAACATCGGCCCGGCCAGCAGCCACGCGAACATGGCGGCGCCGAACGCGAAGGAGGCGGCATTGGTGAGCGCGAACGATCGGCTTCGCCAGAGATCGACGGCGAGCGCGGGATTCGGGTGCCGGAGTGAGCGACGCAGGGCGGCGCAGGTGAGGACAGCGCCCACGGCCAGGGCGGTGAGTGTGCCGGGCGCGGTCCAGCCCCAGCGCTGCCCCTCGGTGAGTCCCGCGACGAGCCCGCCCAGGCCCGTGGCGACCATGACCGTACCCACCGGGTCCGGCAAGGCACCGCGCGTCTGCTCGGTGTCCGGGGCCAGGATGCGGAAGGCGAGCGCGGCCAGGGCGAGCGCGATCGGTACGTTGATCAGGAAAATGGCGCGCCAGCCGAACAACTCGACCAGTGCGCCGCCGAGTGCGGGACCCACGACCGCGGCGAACCCACCGGCCGCCGACCAGGCCGCGATGGCGCCACCGATACGTGCGCGCGGCGTGACGGCGAGGAGGGCGGCGAGGGCCGCCGGCACCATCAGTGCGGCCGTCGCCCCCTGGGTCACCCGGGCGACGATGAGCAGGCCCGCGGTCGGCGCCACCCCGCACAGCAGCGAAGTGAGCGCGAAACCGACCACAGCGCCGAGGAAGACCGTGCGTCGCCCCACCGCGTCGGCGATCCGGCCGCCCGGGGTGAGCAGTGCCGCGAACGCGACCGCGTAGCCGCTGATCACCCAGGTGAGGGTGGTCGGCGAGGTGGCCGGATGGTCGCGGGCGAGGGAGGGGAAGGCGATATTGACTACCGATAGGTCGAGGAAGGCGAGGAAGGCCGCGCCGGCGGCGACGAGAAGTGCGCCGGAGCCGCGCGCGGGGGTGGATTGCGGGTCGGTGGCCTGCACGGACGATTCGGTCATGGGAATCCTGGGAAGCGTAGGAAGGAACAAAACGTACGAACGTTCGTAAAGAAAAATACGACCGATCGTTCGTATTGACAAGAGGAAGATGTCAGAATGGGCGGTATGGCAGAGGCGATCACGGACCAACGGCTGGTCAAAGGAGCCCGGTCCCGGGCCGCGATCGCCCGGCACGCTGCCGACGTGGCGTCGGTGGAGGGGCTCGCGGGGGTCAGCCTGGGCAGGCTGGCGGCCGATCTGGGTATCAGCAAGAGCGGGATCGCCACCCTGTTCAAGAACAAAGAGGCGCTCCAACTCGCGGCCGTCCGGGCCGGGCGTGACGTGTTCGTCGAACAGATCGTCACGCCGGCGCTGGCCGTACCGCGCGGTCTGTCCAGGGTGCGCGCGCTGGTCGACCGCTGGCTCGACTACATCGCCGACCCGGTGTTCCCGGGCGGCTGCTTCCGGGCCGCGGTGCTCGCCGAGTTCGACAGCCGGCCGGGGCCGGTCCGCGACGCCGTCGCCGCGGACCACGCGGAGTGGACGACATTCCTGACCGGCGAGATCCGCAAGGCCCAGGAGTCGGGCGAGCTGACGGGACGGGACGCGGCGGCACTGGCCTTCGAGATCGACGCGATCGTCGGCGCCGCCAATACCGCGCGCCAGCTCGGTGACCACGAACGGGTCGCGACCGCGCGCCGGATCCTGGCGGATCTGCTGCGCTGACCACGCGGGGACGGCTGCCGCGCCGGCGTGGGGCGCCTACCCGCGGAGAGCGCCCCGCTCCAGGCCCAGATGGTCGATGAGCTCCGCCGCCGCCGCCCGCCCGGCCCTGTTCGCGCCGATCGTGCTGGCCGACGGGCCGTATCCGATCAAATGGATCCGCGGATCCACCGCGACCCGGGTGGCGAGCGCGCCGTTCATGGTGATTCCACCGCCCGGACCGCGGAGCCGCAGCGGGGCCAGATGATCCAGCGCACTGCGAAAACCCGTGGCCCACAGGATGACCTGCGCGGCCTGGAAACCACCGTCGGCCCAGCGCACCCCCGCTGGCTCGATATGGTCGAACATCGGCCGCCGCCGGAGCACGCCGCGGTCCCGGGCGGCGCGGAGCCGCTCGTCCAGCGGGAGGCCGGTCACCGAGACCACCGAGCCGGGCGGAAGTCCCCGGCGTACCCGATCCTCCACGATCGCCACCGCCCGCCGGCCCGCGTCCGCGCCGAACGGAGTATCCCGGAAGGCGGGTTCCGACCGCGTCACCCAGGTGGTGCCGGTGACCCGGGAGATCTCGTCGAGCAGTTGTACCGCGGAGATCCCACCCCCGACGACCACCACGTGCTGTCCGGCGAATTCGGCCGGATCGTGGTAATCACGGGTGTGCAGCTGCCGTCCGGCGAAGGTCTCGGCGCCGCGATAGTGCGGTACGAAAGGGTGCTCCCACGTTCCGGTGCCGTTGATCAATCCGCGCACCCGGAGCGTGCCGGCGTGGTCGGTCTCGGCGTGCAGCAGACCGTCGTCTCCGGCGCGATCGCACACCACCCGCACGCTCACCGGACGGCGTACCCGGAGCTGGAAATGCTCCTCGTAGCGCTGGTAGTAGCGCGGTACCGCGGTCGCTGCCGGAACGTCGGCCCCGGCGGCGCCCGGCTCGATGTTCTCGGCGAAGGACATGCCGGGCAGGTCGTGTACCCGGTTCACGGTGCTGAGGGTCAGGGACGGCCAGCGGAACTGCCAGGCGCCGCCGGGGCCGGGCGCATGGTCGACGATGAGGAAATCCTGTCCGGGCACGAGCCCGTGCCGCCGCAGGTGGTACCCGGCCGACAGACCGGACTGCCCGGCCCCGATCACCAGTATCGGGAAATCCGGTTCCGCCGGGTGCACTGCCTGCTGCGCCATGATCGCCGATGCTAGTGCGCGCGCCGCACCGGAAACCGCCGGCCACGTGTCCGGCGGTCCGTCCCGCTCCGGCGCCGGCCGCTCGCCGCCGGGGCGGTCACCCGGCCACCCGGCGGGCCACGGGAAGTTCCACCACGAATCGCGCACCACCGGAGTCCGCGGGCTCGACCCGGATCGTCCCCTCGTGGCGTCCGACCACATCGCGCACGATCGCCAGGCCCAGGCCCGCGCCTCCTTCGTCTCGGCTGCGGGCGTCGTCGAGGCGCACGAAACGCTGGAATATGCGCTCCCGGTCGGCCTCCGGCACGCCCGGGCCGTCGTCGGTCACCGCCAGCACCGCCCGGTCGCCCTGCCGCTCCAGCGTCACCCGCACCGTCGCCGCGGCGTGCCGTTGCGCGTTGTCGACGAGATTGCCCAGGACACGTGCCAATTGGGTCCGGCTACCGGTGACCACGAGCTCGTCGGCGCCGCTGTCGGCGCCGACCGGTAGGCGATCGCCGACCCGGTGGGCGAGTTCCTCACGGACCAGTGCCGGGAGATCGATCCGGTCGGCCCGGGGCTGTTCGCCCGCGTCGAGGCGGGCCAGCAGCAGCAGATCGGCCGCGAGGTGTTCCAGTCGCACGGTGTCGCCGAGGAGCCCGTCGAGTTCGAGCAACCCCGGATGTGCCTGCGACACTTCGAGCTGGGTCCGCAGACTGGCGATCGGGCTGCGCAGTTCGTGTGCGGCGTCGGCGATGAACCGGCGCTGACGTTCCGCGGACTGCTCCAGTGCCGCCAGTGTGTCGTTGGTGGTGACCGCCAGCCGGGCGATCTCGTCGCGGGCGGCGGGTTCGGGAACCCGCCGCGACAGGTCACCGTGCATGATCTCGGCCAGCTCGGACCGGATGGACTCCACCGGCCGCAACGCCCACCGGGTGACCAGCCAGGTCACCGCGGCGACCACGGCGAGCAGCACCGGCAGGCCGATCAGCATCGCCCGCCGCAGGTCGGCGACCGCGCTGTCGGCGGTATCCAGCGACGCGCCCGCGTACACCGTGACGGGTTGCCCGTCGGGGGCCGTGCTGCCGAGCGCGGCGACACGATAGCTGTCGGGCCCGGAATCGCCGACCGTGAGTTCGGTCTGCCCGAATACCGGTTCGCCGGCCGTGGGAGCGCCGACGGCCTGCGCGGTTCCCGTGCCGATTCCGCTGCCCTCGCCGGCCCTGCTGCCGAGGCCCGCCGCGCTGTTCCCGGCGCCGGGCGCCTCGTCCGTGGACTCCGACCCGGTGTCGGAGTCTTCGTCGTCGTCCTCGGAGTCCTCGTCCCGGGTCTCCTCGGATTCGTCGTCGTCCTCGGAGTCCTCGCCCCGGCTCTCCTCGGATTCGTCGTCGGCGGCGGTCCGGTCGTCTCCGGACCGAGCGTCCGCGGACGCATTCGGCCCGAGATCGGCCATCGGACCCCGGCCACGCAGTTCTTCGTCGGCGGCGAGTACCCGCCCGTCCACCGAAACGACCTGCACCGGTTCATCATCGGGATCGGGCAGTCGGAGTTGCGCGAGTGGCGTTCCGGCATCCAGCTGACCGGCGATATCGCGCGCCGTGTTCGCGGCCTGCAGATCCGCGCTCTCGACCAGATTGCCGCGCAGGGCCGCGAGGAGGATGAGCCCGGTGGCGGTCAGGGCGATCGCGACGACCACGGTCGCCGCGGCCGTGGTACGCGCCCGGACCGAATTCCACCAGGGGCGCCGGCGCCTCCGCTCACCCACGTTCGGCCGCCAGCCGGTAACCCGCGCCGCGTACGGTCAGAATGGTCCGGCAACCGAAGGGCGTATCGATCTTGCGGCGCAGCGTGCTGATGTAGACCTCGACGATATTCGGGTCGCCGTCGTAGGCGGAATCCCAGACATGATGCAGGATATCGGCTTTGGACACGACCTCCCCGGCGCGAACGGCCAGATGCTCCAACACCGCGAATTCCTTCGCGGTCAGCACGATCTCGCGATCGCCGCGCCGGCAGCCGTGGGTGGCGGGGTCGACGACCAGATCGCCGACCCGCAGGACGCGCACACCGCCGCGGGTGCGGCGACGCAACAGCGCCCGGATCCGGGCCACCAGCACGACATAGGAGAACGGTTTGCTGAGGTAGTCGTCGGCGCCGGTGTCCAGGCCCTCGGCCTCGTCGTACTCTCCGTCCTTGGCCGTGAGCATCAGCACCGGTGTTTCGTCGCCCGCCGCGCGCAGGGTCGCGCACACCCGGTAGCCGTTCATACCGGGCAGCATGATGTCCAGGATGATCAGGTCGTACTCGGTGGTGGTGGCGCGGTGCAGTCCCTCGGCGCCGTCGTGTACGACGTCGACCGCGAAACCCTCGGCCGACAACCCTTTCGCCAGTGCGAGGGCGAGCCGTTTCTCGTCCTCGACGATCAGCAGACGCATCCACCCAGAGTGACAGATACTTCCTGAAATGTTCTTCAGGTGACTTCAGGTCACCTTCAGCATCGGCTTGCGACAGTGATGACCGTCTTCGAGACGTACACCCACTCAGGAGGTTTCACCATGGCAAGCGTCATTCGTCACGCGGTCGCCGGTCTGCGTTGGATTCTGATCGGCGCCGCGGTCGTGGCCGTGGTCGCCGGTGCCGCCGTCGGCGTCGCCACCGTTGCCCTCGGGCACACCCCACCACACGGCACCGTGGCCCTCGATCGCCCCATCGCCGAGTGGTCCCTCGTCGCCGATCCCGGGGTCGATCGCATCGCGGCCATGGACGCCGCCGTGGCCGCGGTCCCCGACAGCCGGGCCGTTTCGGCAGAGTTCGAGACCGAGCGCCGCGGACCGGTCTGGGAGGTCGAAGTCGTGACCTCGGCGGGCGTCGAGTACGAGGTGACGGTGGACGCGAACACCGGTGAGATCATCGGTGCGGCCGAACGCGATTGATCCGCGCCGTGCGTGTCCGGGCGCCGGGTCCGGGCCGGCTGCCGCCGCGGGCGGCGGCCGGCCCCGCCGCGTCGGCGAGGTGCGCGAGCGGGCGGCGCGGCGATGCGACACTGGATGCGCTGTCGCGGTCTGCTGCGAGAGTTCCGGATCGAACAGGAGGTGACCGCCGATGACGGAGATCGAGGTGCCCGCGCCCGACGGCGACATCGACGCCATATGGGAGACGCCCGAGGGCCCGGGACCGTGGCCCGCGGTGGTACTGCTGCACGACGCGGTGGGGCAGACCGCCGATCTGCGCCGCAATGCCCGCATGCTGGCCGACCACGGCTATCTGGTGATCGCGCCGAATCTGTTCTCCCGCGGGCCGCGCTGTGTGCCCGGCGTATTCCGCGATCTGCTGTTCACCGGTGAGGGCCGGGCGGTGCGCGATATCCTCGCCGCGTTGCGGCGGATACGCGACGATTCCTCGTGCACCGGCCGGGTCGCGGTGGCCGGTTTCTGTATGGGTGGGGGTTTCGCCTTGCTCACCGCGCCGCGCGGCTTCGACGCCGCCGCGCCGTTCTATCCGACCAGCCGGGGCAACTACGCGGAGATGTTGCGGGGCAGCTGCCCGATCGTCGCCAGCTACGGCCGGTTGGATCCGATCAATATCGGCCGAGCGCACCGGCTGGAACGAGTACTCGACGACTACGGCGTCGCCCACGACATCAAGACCTATTCCGGGGTCACCCACGCCTTCGCCAACCGGCTACCCACCGAGCCCGTACTGCGGGTAGCCGGTCTCGGTTACGACGAGGAGGCCACCGCGGACGCCTGGCGACGTGTTTTCGCCTTTTTCGACGTCTACCTGAAAAGTCCTTCGCCACACTGACCGCGGCCACCGCGGGGGAGGCGGATCGGGTGTCCCGCAGCCGGATTCGTGTTCCCGGTGACGGGAAGCCGTCGGCCGAAAACTGAAGCCGTTGAATATCGTACCGTTCAACAACGGCATAGTTGCCGCTGTTGCGTCCGGCGTCGTGTCCGGGCGGTTCGGTTCGACGGAAGCAGGTCCGACATGTCCAACAACTTCTTTCTCAAATTCATGATGATGATGATCATGATGTCGATGTTCTGAGGTTCTTGCGTCGCCGGCCGGGCTCGATGGCCGGCGAGGCTCGAGGTTCGATCGGCCGGGCCGCCGGAGCGCTTTCGTCCCGGCGCACCATCGCCCCGGCGGTGGGCGAGGCCGCCCGGTAGACGGATGAGCAGGTCACCCGGAGCGGCGACCTGCTCATCCCGGCGCACGCTCCTCGACGAGCAACGTGCGCTCTTCCGGTTGGCTCGATGATCGCGATCAGGGCGACGCCCGCCGGCCATCCGGGGGCCGTGCCTCGGCGGATGCTCCCGCCGACGGCAGAACCGCCCAGTCGGTAGAAGTGCTGTGGAGTTGGGGGCGCTCAGATACAGACTGTGGCGCTTCCGAGGGGGATACACAGGATGATGGCGGAGCCGGTGACCGGGCCGGCGGTCGGGGTGGCGGCCGAGGCCAGCGGGGCTCCGAAGGCGCCGAGGGACAGAGTGATCGCGGTTGCGGCGAAAATCTTGGTGATTCTGGTAGACATTGCATATCCTTCGGTCGGGGTGAAACCAGGACGTTTTTCGCGCAGCATCATCAGTTTTCGCTGCTCGCAAGGCCGACACCAGACAAGAAATCATCAAATTTCCCGGGACCTGATTACGACAGGGTCACCGATCCTGCGCGACAGGTCGCGCCACGATCGCGATGTGCGCGGGAATGCCCGTCGCCGAATTCTGCACGGCGGCCCGCGATATCCGGCCGGCCCGCACGTGCGGCGATCGTCCACAGCATCCACCGTGACCGCGCCGGGTCGGCGTAGCGGCGACCGACGAGCTGCCACACTGCCGGACTTCCGGGCCTCGTCGAGGTAGCCGCGCCATTTGGTCGGCACGAAACCGTCCGGGGCCTCGTCGAACACCTTCCGACGGCCGGTGGCGTTCAGCTCTCGCAGCATGTCCACCGCAACCAGCAGCTCGGTCGCCGCGGTCCCGCCGGCGAACCGCACCGCCGGCAACACCGCCGGAGTGAACTGCCGCAGATAGTTGTAGGACAAATCCAGCGCGGCCAGATGCCCGTGATCACGCGGAAGACGGGGTTTGGCCTGCGCGATCGCAGCCCGCAACCGATCCCACCCGATCGCATCACCCCGGATCAGGCCACCGATTTCCTCATCGGCGATCTGCGGATCGGTGACGATTTCCAATAGCTCGTCCAGCAGAGCTTGGCGGTCCTCACCGGATTTTCCGCGTTCGGCCAGCTGCTGCTGCATGCGCCGCTCCGCCTGGCCGAATTTCGCCGAGATCGCCTGATCGAACAGCGCCACCACCTCATCGAGCACGTCGGTCGCCGATTGCGCCAGCACCGTCAACAGGATCGGATACCGGCGCTGCGGCTCTCGCCGCTCCAAGGCCTGCGGGGTCATGCGGCGGCCCATCGTAGCCAGGAACCGGCGCCGCTCGGCGGGCAGCACCGACATATCGAGCCGGTCCGCGCTCATCCCGCGCAGGAACCCCAGCTTCTCGACCTCGGCCTTCACCGCCTGCGCCGACGCCTCCACCGGCCCCGTCGACAGCCACCGCAACCGCGACACCCCGAGCGAGGCATCGGTGACCAGCAGCGCGTCCAACTCCGCGCACCGCTCAGGTGTGAACTCGTGCGCGAGCCGGTCGTAGGTCTCGGTCTGCGCCTGGTGACGGGCATGTGCGACCCGTTCCACCACCGTGACCGGGCCCGGCCGGATCACCCGCGCCGAGATCAAATACTCACACGCGAGCCGGAACAGCAGCGTTGGGGGATCGTGCTCCATCGCCCGCGCAAGCAAGAACTCGTCCAGTTCCTTCGATTCCAGCGGCCGGCCTCCAGCCCAGATACTGAGCGGCCAGCCGCGCATGCTCGGTACGGGTCTTGGCGCGTCTGCCATACGAACCGATCTCCACCGGATCCACCCCCAAGCTGCTCAGCGAGCCGGGCCACGGCCACCGGCGGTGCCGTCGTCAACCGGCCCGGCACGAACCCCAGCCACGGCAGCGTGCACAACGCGATCGCCAGCCCCAACCGATCCGCCGGGCCCCGGCCACGACCCGGATCCACGAACGCCAGATCAGCCGGGGTCAGCGTGAAATACCGGAACAACTCTTCGCGGCTGATCTCCGGGAACCCCCGCAGACGCTCCAACTCCTCGTCCGCGAACACCCTCGTCGCCACGAACCCCGACCTCCAGCACGCCGATCAAACCTCATCGGCAGCCAAGCCAAGCACCAACCACCCAGCCCCGCACCCCGAACACGAGAACCCTGCCCTACCAGGCCGCTACGCCATATCCGCCCGAAATTCGGCCGATACTACGGCGACGCCGATATCGCCGCCCACGGATTCCGGGCGGCAAGGGCCGCAGGCCCGCGGCAGTACCTCTCGAACCCAGCCCCGCTGGAAGCAAGCTCCGATACTTCGCAGATAGTGACGTCTGAGGCTCCCGGCTTATATGGGTGTCACCGGTTGGCTGGCTGGATGATCACCGGCCGTAGTCTGCCGGAGGTGTCGAGTCGGGGCTGGCTCGTGAGGTTCCTGCCGCCCGTTCGGGCTGGCTCACCGGGGGTTTGCGCCCCGGCCCGACACCGACCGCGGGTCTGACTCAACAGAGGTGTGGGACACACAGGCCGAAAGCCGGAATGTCGCCCGCGGCTCCCTATATCTCGACGAGGAGTCAGGAGACGTGGTTGACGGTGCTGATCGGGGTCGACCCGCACAAAACCACTCATACGGCGGCGGCGCTGAATGCCGCAACGAACAAGACGATCGAAACGATACGCATCGACGCCACATTGCCCGAGTATCGGCGACTTCTGGCTTGGGCAAAACGATTTACTGAACGGTGCTGGGCCGTGGAGAACGCGTGGGGCCTGGGCCGACACCTGGCCCAATGGCTGATCGCTCACGGCGAGACGGTCACCGACGTCCCGTCCACCGCCACCGCGCGAGTCCGGGAATTGTCGCGGGGCGGGCGGCGCAAAAATGACAATATCGACGCGGCCGCGGCTGCCAGCGTGGCGGCGTTGCACGGCGATGCAGCGCCCGTCGAGGCGGAGGGCGCGAGCACAGTGCTGCGGATGCTCGATGAGCGACGCACGAATCTGACCAGGCAGCGCACCCGGACCGTCAACCAGCTGCACGCGGTGATGCGGGAGTTGCTGCCCGGCGGCGTGTCCACCGATCTGACCGCGAACCAGGCCACCGAGGTGTTACGGGGGGTCCGCCCGTCCTCGCCGGTGGAACGCGCCCGCAAAGAACTGGCCCGCGAACTTGTCGCCGATGTGCGGGCACTGGACGCCCGGCTCAAGGCCAATCAGCAGCGGATGCACGACACTGTTGCCGATTCCGGCAGCAGTCTTCTCCACGTGGTCGGCGTCGGACCGGTCGTCGCGGCCCGGCTGCTGGGCCGAACCGGACGCGCGTCACGGTTCCGCACCGCGGGAGCCTTCGCAGTCCACACCGGCACCGCGCCGATAGAAATCGCCAGCG
Organism: Nocardia sp. NPDC004568; assembly: GCF_040609955.1. NCBI lineage: Bacteria > Bacillati > Actinomycetota > Actinomycetes > Mycobacteriales > Nocardiaceae > Nocardia > Nocardia sp. NPDC004568. Next base: position 481 of record NZ_JBEXLL010000002.1, on the reverse strand, counting down.
CGGGCAAGTCTCGGCATCGGCTGTCTCGCCACGGCGATCGCCAGCTCAACAACGCCCTGCACACCATCGCCTTGACGCAAGTACGCATGCCGGGCACCAGAGGACGGATCTACTACGACGGCAAAGTCGCCGAGGGCAAAGGACACAAGGAGGCGATGCGCTGCCTCAAACGACGTCTCTGCGACTATGTTTGGCGCATCATGACAGCAGATGAACAACGCCACACCAGCGGGGCGGGTTCCGGAGGACACTCGGGGGCGACTACGAAATCCTGCGCGGCCGGCTCAACCCCACATGCCAGCTCTTCGGATCAGTCACTTCCGGAACCCGCCATCGACTAGCCTACGACCCAACCCGCCCCGGCTGCTTGACAAAACACAGAGGAACCCCCGGGTAGTGGACATCGAGTTAGCAGGATCGTTGATCCTGCGGAAGGATGTCCCTGTGTCTCGGAAGCGTCGGTCGTTCACGACCGAGTACA